>NZ_JAGYGS010000022.1:0-51910 GCF_018991185.1 Lactiplantibacillus sp. 7.2.4 | reverse complement strand
TTAAAAAGCTCATTTAATGTTGTACTAAAATTTATTTGCTAGCGAATTGACTTCGCAAATGTTTTGCTCTTGATTCAAAATCAAGAGACCCTACACATTTGATTCGTCGAAACTTTGTTCAGTTTTCAAAGGTCTAAATCGTTCGTTGATTACCTCAACGCAACTTAATCATTATATCAAGTCATCAACATCTTGTCAACAACTTTTTATAATTAATTTTTCGTTGGAAGCAAGCGGCTAACCGCTTTGTGCGCCTCAACAACGTATACTAATTTACCAATTATCCAGATGAATTGCAACCCCTAAAACGTAAAAATAACCAGTCAATAATATCATGTTAATTAATCCAGCATTCGAATGTACGGTATTAATTTTCGAGCCGCCGTTTTTCACTCGTAATCGACCCAGTTTGTCACTCAAAAATTCGGTTTTCCTTAATTTTATCCAACTCATCTCGCAACAATGTTCGGTTAAAAAATTTTGAACTTTTTTCAATCAAAACGCTTTCTAAAGTTAAGCGGCACTAAAAAACGGCATCTAACTCAGGTCAACTGAGCTAAATACCGTTAAAATATTACTTATCTTCTTCTGGACGCATGGTTGGGAAAAGTAAAACGTCGCGAATTGAATCCGCATCCGTCATCAACATAACCAACCGGTCGATCCCAATTCCTAATCCACCAGTAGGCGGCATCCCGTATTCCAACGCCTCGACAAAGTCTTCATCGATATGTTCCGCTTCATCATTACCAGCAGTCCGTTCAGCCGCTTGAGCTTCGAACCGTTGCCGTTGATCAATTGGATCATTCAATTCACTAAAGGCATTGGCATATTCATTACCTAAGATAAATAATTCGAACCGGTCGGTAAACCGAGGGTCGTCTTCATTCTTCTTAGCTAATGGTGAAATTTCAACTGGATGACCATAAACAAAGGTCGGTTCATTTAAGGTATCTTCAACGAATTCTTCAAAGAACGCGTTGATAATATGACCAACCTTCCAGTATGGTTCATATTTAACGTGATGTTCATCCGCTAATTTTTGCGCATCTTCTACTGACATTGGTTGCCAGAAATCGATACCCGTCTTTTCTTTGATGGCATCAACCATGTGAATTTGCTTAAATGGTTGGTTGAAATCAACTTTTTGGTCATGGTAAGTCACGACGCCATCTTCAGTCACGGCATTAGCCGCAGCTTTAAAGATACCCTCAGTCTCGGCCATGACATCGTGGAAGTCATAGTAAGCCACGTACGTTTCCATCATTGTAAATTCAGGATTGTGTTCGCGGTCCATTCCTTCATTCCGGAAGACCCGGCCGATTTCGTAGACTTTTTCCATCCCACCAACGATCAAACGCTTTAGATGTAATTCTAAGGCGATTCGTAGGTATAAGTCGATGTTCAAAGCGTTGTGATGCGTGATAAATGGTCGTGCAGCAGCACCACCCGCCTGATTATGCAACATTGGCGTCTCAACTTCAGTGAAGCCCTGACCGTCCAAGTGATGCCGAATCGCAGAAATAATCTTCGTCCGCTTCAAGAAACGATCGAAACTATCCCGATTCGAAATCAGGTCCAAGTAACGTTGACGGTAAATCTGTTCCACATTCTGTAAGCCATGGAACTTGTCTGGTAATGGGCGTAATGCCTTCGATAGGAATGTTAAGCCCGTCACTTTGATCGTCAATTCACCGAAGTCCGTCTTGAAGACTTGACCAGTGATCCCTAAGAAATCACCGATATCGGAACGTTTGAAGATATGATAAGTGTCTTCGCCGACCACGTCTTTACGTACGTAGAGTTGCATCTTACCTGAGCGATCCCAGATATCAGCAAAACCCACTTTACCTTTACCACGCTTAGCAAGCATCCGCCCAGCAATCGTTGCTGTAACTTGCTTAGCATCCAACTCGTCCTTATCCATCTCGCCATACTTGTCTTGCAAGTCTTGGGCTAAATCAGTCCGTTCAAACCGGTGACCAAAAGGATCGATGCCTTCTTCACGCAGTTCATCCATTTTTTCGCGACGAACCTTTAATTGGTCGTTCATCGTCTGTTCTTGTCGTGCCACTAGTGTTCCTCCATTTCTAGTTAGCGTATAGATTACTCCATACCTAAACAATCACTACATGTTAATTTTGACAATCACGCCGTCAAAATGCAAGTTAATTATTCACTTTACCACATGGTCGGCTAAATAAGTCGCTAATTGCGCTTGAAAATCCGTCAAAATCGACTTCATCGCCGCCAACGAGTCTGCTTCCATCAGGGCCACCTTTGTCCGAGCTGACCGTGGAATGCCCTTTAAATAGTACGGGGCCTGTTCACGGAATTCGTGACAGCCACCACGTTCACCCTTCAATGCCACCAACCGTTCTAAATGTTCGATGGCCGTTTGCATCTTAGCCATCGGTGTCGGCGGCGTTAACAGTTCCCCCGTTTCCAAATAATGAACGGTTTGCGTCAGCATCCAGGGATTGCCTTCGACTGCGCGACCAATCATGACCGCGTCAGCACCGACTTCCGTTAACATCCGAGCGGCATCCTGGGGTGTTTGGACATCGCCATTGCCCATAAACGGAATCGTGACGGCATCCGCAACGCGTTTTAACACGTCCCAGTCAGCGTGTCCCTGATACATCTGCTTACGAGTCCGACCGTGCATCGCAATTGCAGCGGCCCCGGCGCGTTCAGCTGCCCGTGCATTTTCGACTGCATAGACATGTTCTGCATCCCAACCAGTCCGCATTTTGACTGTCACTGGTTTATTGACCGCGGCCGTTACCGCTGCAACCATCTCATAGACTTTGTTAGGGTCCAGTAGCCACTTAGCGCCCGCATCCGTCTTAACGACCTTATTGACCGGACATCCCATATTAATATCAATAATATCCGCATTCGTCTGCTGGTCGACAAATTCAGCCGCCTGTACTAAGGTTGCCTGACTGCCACCAAAGATTTGAATGCTCATCGGATGTTCCTTCGGGTCGACAAACATCATTTCGAGCGTCTTGCGATTATGGTACATGATGCCCCGGTCGGAAATCATCTCGCAAACCACCAGTCCCGCACCAAAGTCCTTACAAATAACCCGAAATGCGGCGTTAGTCACCCCAGCCATCGGTGCAACCACGACCCGGTTGGGAATCGTCACGTCACCAATCTGCCAAGCACTCGTCATTATTCAGCACCCTTAGACCGTGAGAGGACTGCTTCAAGTTCGGCCTCGCTGAACTGGTATTGCGACCCACAGAAATGACAAACCGCCGTCGCACCATGGTCTTCATCGATCATGGCCCGAACTTCATGCTTTGGTAAGGCCATTAAGGCTTCGGCAAACCGTTCCTTAGAACAATCACATTCAAACTTGACGGGCATCTTGTCTAATACTTTGACATCACCATCAAATAGCAAGTCCAAAATATCTTCGGGGGTCTTACCCTCGCGCATCAGTTGTGAAACGAGTGGTAAATCTTTGAGCTTGGCTTCCAAACTACTAATCGCCCCATCAGTAGCGTTCGGCAATACTTGGACTAAAAAGCCCCCGGCCACACCAATCGAGTTATCATCATTCACAAACACCGACAAACTGACCGCTGACGGAATTTGTTCAGATTGGGCTAGGTAGTAAGTGAAGTCTTCGCCTAATTCACCAGAAACCAAGGCGACCGTCCCCGTAAACGGATCACCGACACCCTGATCCTTGGTGACTGACAAGAAACCGTCCGTCCCGACCGCCGTCTTAACATCAATCTTATGTTGTTCATTTAATGGTAGATGGATGTGTGGATGCTGCAGGTAACCTTTGACCGTTCCCTTAGCATTGCCGTCGATCACGATGCCACCGACTGGGCCGTTACCGTTGATTTTAACGGTCATCTGTTCGTCACCCTTCAATACGGACGACGCTAACAAGAGCGTCCCCACTAAGCTACGACCTAAAGCGGCGGAAGCAGCACTCCAAGTATCATGGTGCTGCTGTGCTTCTGCAACGACCCCGGTCGCGTCGACCGCGTAGGCCCGAAACATTTCGTTACCGGCCACGCTCTTGACTAAATAATCTGACATTCAATCAAACTCCTATCTCTAATTAGATTTACTTGTACTTTTGATCATACGGTTCATTACTGCACTCAAATACGGTTGCCAGGCGGTTAGACCACCGCCAGTGTATTTGCCTGAAATATCATAACGCAAAAAAGGAGCTGAGACAAAGTCCCAACTCCTTAATAACCATTTTAATTGCGCCTACGCCTGAGAATTAGAATCATCCTGTGACGTTGGTGCCGCACTTTTAGCATGTGGTAAGCCAGTCTCTGAAGTGGATGTCGCACCACTCGTCGCTGAGCTAGTTGCAGAAGTTGCATCTGCTGAACTAGCCTGACTGTCTGCACTTGCTTCAGAACGAACTTCCGCTTCACTTGGGAAAGTTGGTTCTTCGACACTGGTCTTGGCCGTGTCATCAGAATCAGTGCTATCAGTATCGGTACCTTGGTGTTGCGCGTGCTTTTCAGCTTCGCGCCGTTCCAATTCACGCTTGGATTCTTCAAAGGTTGCGGCCTTTTCACTAGGGAATTGGTTGCTATCCTTTTCAGGCATCTTCCCAGTCTTGAATAAACTGAGAATTTGCTTTTCGTCCAAGGTTTCGTACTTCAACAAGGCTTCCGCGATCAACTTGTGTTGTTCACGGTGTGATTGAATAATATCCGTAGCCGTTTGATGTGCTTCTTGACTCAAACGACGAACTTCATCATCAATTAACTGAGCCGTATGTTGTGAGAAGGCACTAGCGCCCATCCCTTGTTGGTAAGCGGCTTGCTGGTTGGCATTTTCTAATTCAACTGGGCCAAGTTTTTCACTCATCCCATATTGAGTGACCATCGCACGGGCAATTTGGGTTGCCTGTTCGAAGTCATTAGAAGCCCCGGATGATTGTGCCCCAAAGATGATTTCTTCGGCTGCACGACCACCCATCAAACCAGCCATTTGTTCCTTCGCATCACGTTTCGACATTAACATTTGGTCTTCACGCGGTAACATGATGGCGTATCCGCCAGCACGACCCCGTGGCACGATCGTTACCTTATGAACGACCCGCGCATCATTTAAGACCAACCCAACGATCGTATGACCCGCTTCGTGATAAGCAACGGTTTCCCGTTCATGCTTGTTCACGACGCGATCATGCTTAGCTGGTCCGGCAATGACCCGGTCCTCAGCCTCATCTAGGTCCGCTGCGTCGACTTGCTTCTTATTCCGACGAGCCGCTAATAAGGCCGCTTCGTTCAGTAAGTTTTCCAAATCGGCACCCACGAATCCAGGTGTTTGCTTGGCGATTTCCTGGAGGTCAACGTCAGCTGCTAAAGGCTTGTTCTTGGCATGGACTTTCAAGATGGCTTCGCGGCCCTTGACGTCCGGACGACCAACTAAGATCTTCCGGTCGAAACGACCTGGACGAAGTAAGGCAGGGTCTAGGACATCAGAACGGTTCGTCGCCGCCATGACGATGACCCCTTCATTACCCGTAAATCCATCCATTTCAACCAGCAATTGGTTCAAGGTTTGTTCACGTTCATCGTGACCGCCGCCCATACCATTACCACGTTGACGTCCAACCGCATCAATTTCATCAATGAAGATAATTGATGGGGCATTCTTCTTCGCTTGTTCGAATAAGTCCCGAACCCGGCTAGCACCGACCCCGACGAACATTTCGACGAAATCAGAACCAGAGATCGAGAAGAATGGCACACCGGCTTCACCGGCAACCGCCTTGGCAAGCAAGGTTTTACCAGTACCAGGAGGCCCCTCGAGAAGCACCCCAGATGGAATCCGGGCACCTAAGGAGACAAACTTCCTTGGATCCTTCAAGAATTCGACAACTTCGACCAATTCTTGTTTTTCTTCTTCTTCACCGGCAACGTCTGAGAAACGAACTTTGTTTTGCTTACTATCAGCTGGTTTGGCCTTCGTCTTACCAAAGTTCATCACCCGGTTGTTCCCGCCGCCTTGTCCTGCTTGTCCCATCATCATATAGAAGAGGAACAACATTAGGATGACTGGCGCGATGTACATTAATAACGTGACCCAGATGCCGCTAGATTCCTCGGCTTTCGCCGTCACCTTCACGTCATGCTTAGCCGCCAACTTGGAGACTTGGTCAACCGTTGAGTTGTTTTCCAACATCGTTGTTGAAAATGACGTGGTCTTTGTCGACGCGCTCTTGATTCCAAGGGCGTTAGCAGAAGAAGTCGTCCGTGCTTTCCGGTATGAACCAGTTACCTTGTAGACGCCGCCACTAGGCTGGATACTAACGTTTTTAACGTTATTCTTATCTAATTGTTTGACAAATTCGCTATAACGAATATTTTGCGTCTGCGAGCTTGAATTTCCACCAAAGAAAAAGTAGATAATTCCCATCAAACTCAAGAACATCAAAATGTAAAATAAGCTATTACGAAAGAGTCCATTGCGTCGATTGTTCATATGTGCCTCCTTCATCGAAACTTTTATATTCAGTTACTTCGATAGTCTAAATAATAGCACATTTGACTATCATTGACCAATTATTTATACTCGTAAATCGCAGGTTTTAAAATCCCAACGTACGGTAAGTTCCGATACCGTTCGGCGTAGTCCAAGCCGTAGCCGACTACAAACTCATTTGGTACTTCAAATCCGATATAATCCGCCTTAATATCAACGAGTCGACCAGCTGGTTTATCCAAAAGCGTGCAGACCTTTACCGAGTTCACATCGCGGCGTTTCAACAGGTCGACCAGGAACTTCAAGGTCCGACCGGTATCAATGATATCTTCAATAACTAGCACATCGCGGCCCGTAACGTCAGCGTCTAAGTCCTTAGTCAGCTGAACCTCACCACTCGAGATGGTTTCATTACCGTAACTTGATAAGTTAATAAAATCAAGGTCCGCGTAAATATCCATCTCCCGAATAATATCAGTGGTAAATAAGACGGCACCCTTGAGTACGCAAATAATTAATGGGTTCTTACCAGCATAGGCGGTTGTCAGTTCTTTTCCTAATTTTTGTGCAACCTGATGGATATCCTCGCGACTATATAGTACTCGTTCAATGTCGTTGTTCATCGTTTCAGATGTACTCCTTTCAACTCTTGTGTTTTAAGGCTAAAAATACGGTCTGAGTGCCAGTCGTTCGATAACTATATTTATGACCAACGACCCATAGGACCTCCCCTTGAGCATTCACTAACACTTGCACCTGATCTCGCCGTTCAGCCGGCACTTTTTGATTGATCAGTAGCCGGCGAACCGTCTGATGACCGCCACCCTTTAAGGCCACTCGGTCACCAGACTGCCACGGTCGCCAAACTAGCGGCCAATCAGCGGTCGTTAACCAAAATGGTTGACTAGTAGCAGTCGGTGCTTGTGTAAAGATTCCAACCGTCTGGGTTGTCGTGATTTTCTGCCATTGGTTTAAGTCTACCATAATTTTTTCTTGGGGCATTAACTTTTTACCCCTTTTTTTGATTGGCGCAGCTTCAATGATATCGGCACTGCGCTGTAATTCCCAGCTCGCATTCACCGCCACGGTTCGAGACGCTGAGGACGATGGTCGTGCCCAGGCAACGAGTGGCTTCAACTTCAGCTCACTCACTAAGTTGCCCGTCCGCTCAGTCAACCACGCCTTGAACACTGGCAGTTGCCACTGGTCCGGCACTCGTTGCCACTGACTCACGATCAGTCCCCCAGTTTTCGTCATCACGGTCGGTAATAACGTCGCTACCATCTGCTGCTTAGCCGCCAACAAATCGGCCAACTGTTGCTGATAATCCGCAACATGACTCAGTAACCGCGGATTGACCGTCATCAATTCTGGCACAACGCGCTGCCGAACCCGATTACGCGTCAGCTGGACATCTTGATTCGTCGCATCTTCGAAGTAGGTAACATCATGTTGGGCCGCATAGTCTCTTAGCTCCGCCTTCGACCAATCCAGTAGCGGTCGTACCAACTGTCCGCCCGCAAACGGCCGACTGTCAGCGATTCCCGTCAATTGCGCGATGTCGCCACCGCGCGCTAGCTTCATTAAATAGGTCTCAACTTGGTCATTCGCGTGATGGGCCGTCAACACGGCTTTAGCTCCCGTTGCTTGCATCACCTTGGTGAAAAAACGATACCGAAACTGGCGGCCAGCTGCTTCAACGCCATGTTCGGGATGGTCCGTTGCCTGCCAATCCGCCAGCTTTAAGTTCAATTGATGTTTCTGACAATAACGTTGCAAGTACGCCGCTTCCGTCTGGCTTTGTGCCCGCAAATGGTGGTTAACATGCGCGACGACCAACTGTGGCCGTTCCGTCACCGGCAATTGTTGCAACAACCGCAACAACACCATCGAATCCACTCCCGTCGACACCGCCACCACGACCGTCACTTGCGGCGACAAAAGTCCTGCGGCTGCCAACCGCCGATTGAATTTTTGAATTGGGGTCATTTGACACCTCCTATCTATAAAACATCATTCTTCATTGTATATTGACATTTCAAAATCAAAACCGACCAGCTTAGGTACGCTCGAATCAAAGTGAGGCGGTCATGTTCGTCTGCATCAGGTTCGTCCTAGTCCGACCTCCGGGGGTGGCTGACAATTGCTGGAACGTAAGCCGACATCGATTTGAACTCACGCAGAAACCCACTGCGCAATTTCAAATACGAGTCTTATTCTAAGCCGGAAGCAACCCACTTCCGACTTAGAATAATTTGGCTACTGAGCATTGTCCGCCAGTCCCTCCAGTCGGGAAGCCGTTCGAATGGCGGATGAACGACCATCTATCTTGGTACAATTGGCCACTGAATTTTGGGAGGCTGCTCCTTCACACAAACTATGAGCCAGTATCTCGCGATTGGCGATTGGATGTAGAATTTCAATGTCAGATGACCTAGACACTACTGAATAATTCCATTTAATAGGCCCCCTAGAGGCGGATGACAGACTCATCGTTTGTTAAAAATCAAGGCTTATACACTTTGAATACATGTCGAGTAGTGTCTAGAAATTCAACGGCCCCGTACACCATGAGAATTACGAAGATAACCTAAGCTTTCAATCAAACCTAACCACAAAGTTAGATAACAGACTATCAGTCGACTAAGAATCAAAGACCAGTTTTTCAAAAATTGAGTCCGCACATGTTCGCCTTTCGAATACCATCCCGGCTGGAAGGCGTTCTGGGCAAGGCCCAGTGGTGAAATTTCACTTACCAAGTGTTTTGTGCTTGGTTAGTGAAAGACCAGTATTTAAGACGTGGGTTTCGGCTTAAATCTGTGTCCACCACGTTCCGGCCATTGCCCAGAATGCCTGGAAGCCGGCCTAGGACGCAACTACCACAGAAAGTTTACACTAACTCGCCCTATTTCCAGCGCCCTAAGCTGGCCTGCCGTTGACTTTGAACTAGTACCACTCGCCAAGTTTTGAACAAAAAAAGCACGGTCTGACTTTAGTCGCACCGTGCTTCTCAATTTAACTAGATTAATGGCAAGTCACTAAGTTTAGCTACGACGACCGCCACGGCCACCGCGTTTACCTTCCGTATTACGCTTTAAGGTCGCTAATCGATCCTCGCTGTCTTTTAAGAAACCAGACATCAATGAGTCAAAGTCTTGCTTCTTAGGTTCATGTTGCCGTGATTGGTAACGGCCACCGCCATTGCCGCCGCGGCTATGAAAATTATTGCTGTGTTCACGATGATTACCATTGGATTGGCGTTCGCCACGGCCATGGTTATTGCCTTGATGATTATTATTTGGACGGCCACCACCTTGATGATTGCCATGATGTTCATGTTCACCCTGTGGCTTGTCGACAGCTTTACGAATTGATAAGCCAATCTTACCGTCGTCACCGACTGATAAGACCTTGACCGTCACTTCATCGCCAACACTCAAAACGTCATGGATGTCCTTCACGAACCCATCGGAAACTTCACTGATGTGTACCAGCCCCGTTTGATTATTACCCAAGTTTACAAATGCACCAAAATTCGTAATCCCAGATACCTTACCAGTGACTTTTGTTCCTACTTCAATTGCCATAAAAAAAGTTGTTCCTCCTATGAAATAATGGTTTTAGTATAGCATACTTTGTGAAATGTTGAGTTATACATTTAAACAATTATTAAAAAGTGGTCTACCTACATAAAGTAGACCAAATTCCCGACTAGTTGGCAGTTACATCCGCAGCGCTGTCATTTGGTAAACTGTAGACCGTTTCGCCACTCTTCGTATAATCATACTTTGAACGTAATAACTTTTGTAAGTAATCCTTATTATTCAGCTGTTTGATCTGACCTTCGAGTTGGTCATTTCGCTGCTGCACCTTTTTTAATTTAACTTGACTGGTCGCAACTTGGCGGTTCATCTGGTGCAGATTAGACCGCGTATTAATTAACTGAAAGCCTAAAAATAATATCAACGCGCCGAACACCGCAACAATCAAAACAAACCGTCGCCGTCGCACCTGTGAGACTCGCTGGGCTTGCCCATGCTCATTAGTTGCAACTTGGCGGATGTAATCATTATCTAACTGTTTGATTTTATCCCGTGACCCATTCGTCATGTTGGTCCAGTCCTTTCAAATTGGGTTGCCTAAATTATAACAACTTCACCGGCTGGTGTAAACGACATCATTACGATTAAATCAACGCTTACGACCATTTCAATGAACGGATGCCCGCAATTAATCGCTGAATGGTTGCCGATAATCCGTTTTATAATCTTCACTGACAATATCATACATTAATTCAGCGTCATTTTTCTTGGTCGTTTCCAATAATTGCGTCACTTTGACCGTTAATGTCTTATTACCAAAGCTAATGACCAGTTCATCGCCAACACTGACGTTGCTGGATGACTTGGCGACTTTGCCGTTGATTTGAATCCGGCCCTTATCCGCAATTTCTTTGGCGACCGAACGCCGTTTAATAATCCGTGATACTTTTAAAAATTTATCTAACCGCATACTCATGAATGATGTTCCTTTCCTTTTACAACGGCCTTAATTAGCCGTTTTCCGTATGGTAAGACTAACCACTCGCGAATCGTGAATAATCGGGCGTAGATTGCGCCGACTAGGAAGACGATCACGCCGAGCACGACCCCGACGACCGTCACGATTCCCGCCATTCCACGCGTATTTGCGAGGACCGGGTTGACGAGCGCGGTCATCTGATGGCTGGTGAGAATCACCACAATGCCCATCACCGCACTGATGGCGAGTAGTTTAATCAAATAACCACTCTCTAATAACACTTGCTGTAAATCTTCGGGTGACCCGAGCCACATCACCGCAAACATCACGGCGAGGCTGAGCACAGTCACCGCACTGGCCCCGTTAATGCCGTAGTGAACGACAAAGACGTAATTGGCGAACACCTTGGTTGCCAGACCAGCTATGATGCCAATAATCATGGCGGTATACTGGTTTAAACTTTGCAGAACGCTCGTATACGTCGTGATGAGGGCGGCAAACAAAATACTAATAATATAAATTCTCAGCGCGGTGGTCCCTTCTAGTGAGCCAAATAATAATCGGTTGATTTGCGGCATCAAGGCAATTAAGCCGACAGTTGCCGCCATCGATAAGGCCAAACTCACGTGGACCATCGCCTGAGTCTGCCGTTTAAATTCAATGGGTTGACGTTTGGCGAGTGCATCCGTCAGTGCCGGTAATAAAGTGGCCGAAAAGGCAGTCGCCACGACCAACCCGAGTTGAACTAACGGTTGGCCTCGGTCATAGACCCCTTTCAAGGCTTTGGCGACGTCTGGTAACTGGCCCTGACGAACGAGTCCACGCATCACCGTGAACGAATCCACGAGCTGTAGCAAGATTACGACGGCCGCGACCAGACACAACGTCCCACCCTCGACGATAAACCGTTTAGTCAGCTTACGGTAGCTCGGCAACGGCCGGGTTGCGGCGGGCGCGGGTGCCAACAAGTACTTTAACCCAAAAGTCGTAAAAATCAGTGAGGAACAAATTGCCGCAATCGGCGCAGAGCTCATCGCCCACGTGCCCATGTGGTAATTGTCCCAACCAAGCCGGACACTGAAGTAGGCTGCCATAATAATGATGCCGACCCGAACGACCTGCTCAATCAACTGGGAGACAGCGGTCGGACCCATCAAAAACTTGCCTTGATAGTAGCCACGCCCCGTCGCCAGCCACGGCATAAAGATAAACATCCACGCGACCGCACTAATGATCGGCGCCAAACTGGCATCGCCCATATGGACCGCAATCCAAGTCGCCCCTAGCTGAAGGCCAAAGAAGACGATCAACGACAGTCCCGTCAAAATATGGAAGGCCCGCCGCGCAATCAGCGACTTACTGGTCTCATCCGGCTGCTCCGCCACTAACTTTGAAATGAAATTTGGAAACCCATTTAACGCAAAGGTCATGCCAATGCCGTACAAGGGGTAAATTTGTTGATAAACGTAAAATCCCGTATTACCAACCATGTTCTGTAATGGAATTCGGTATACCGCGCTCAGTATCTTAGCGACTAATGATGATATCGATAAGATGAGTGCGCCTTTGAACATGGTGTTCAAGTGATCCTTTGGCATAACCAATCCCTTCTACCGAGCGACTCGGTGCTTAAATCTAACCGACTGACTGAATTTCCCAGTCAAATGTGCCGACCAGCCTGACTACGACGCGGTTGTACGACGCGCCACACTGGAAGCCAGAATTTGCTCACGATCTTAACAGTCAGTGACAACTTTTAACCAGCCATCCGTTGCGGGCCACCGGCTAAAAGGTGCTTTAAGCCATGCGACTTAGGACGCACTGGCCACGTCGTCTTCTGCCAAGATCAAACTGAGCTGTTCGACAAACTGGGTTAACTGTTCGAGCCATTCATCCTGTTGCATCTTCGGTTGAATGACTAATTTAACCTTCATTTTATCATCATCAATTCCAACTGTCGCTTTTAATTTGGTTTTTGCTAAGGCCTTAAAAATATCTTTAGTATCTAGCTTAGCGGTGCCTTGTTGCGACAACGTCAACTGTAAGTCGCTGTCTTCACGTTGAATCTTTTCAATCAGCGCATCATCGGCTAACATTTTCAGCTTGCCGACTGCCAACAGTCCCGCTACTTCAACCGGATAGTCGCCAAAGCGATCCATCAAATCATCCTGGACTTCCAAGTACTGATCGTTATTTTCCAACTGCCGAATCCGCTTGTAAATCTCAATCTTCTGCCGTTCGTCTTCAATATAGGACGTTGGCAAGTAAGCCTCGATGCCCAATTCGACGGTCGCATCCGTCTTGACTTTCGTAGCCTGCCCGCGTTTCTTAGCCACCGCTTCCGACAGCATCTGCGTATAGAGGTCATACCCGACTGAGTCGATGAAACCGTGCTGTTGCTTACCTAGTAAGTTCCCAGCGCCCCGAATCGAGAGGTCGCGCATCGCGATTTTGAAACCAGAACCCAGTTCCGTGAAGTCCTTGATGGCTTGTAGCCGCTTTTCACCAACTTCCGTCAAAACTTTGTCCTGTTGATAGGTAAAGTAAGCATACGCGACCCGACTACTACGGCCGATCCGTCCCCGCAATTGGTACAGCTGTGACAAGCCCATCCGGTCCGCATTCTCCACAAACAAGGTGTTGACATTTGGAATATCGACCCCGGTCTCGATGATGGTCGTCGTCACGAGCACATCGTATTCGCCACGAATGAAGTCATAGAGAATTCCTTCCAACTGTGACTCGGGCATTTGGCCGTCAATATGCGCCACGGCAGCGTCCGGCACTAAGTCCTTGATCTGCGCCACGACTTTATCAATATCGTGCACACGATTATGCAAGTAAAAGACTTGACCGTTACGCTGCATCTCACGCTCGATGCCTTCCTTGATGACGCCAAAATTCTGGGCCATGACGTACGTCTGAATCGGATAACGGTTCGTCGGTGGCGTCTCAATCACTGACAAGTCCCGCACACCCAGCATTGACATGTGCAGCGTTCGTGGAATCGGTGTCGCGGTCAATGTCAGCACATCGACACTGGCCTTCAATGATTTCAACCGTTCCTTATGCTTCACACCAAACCGTTGCTCTTCATCAATAATCAGTAGACCGAGGTCGGCAAACGCGACGTCCTTTGATAACAGACGGTGCGTCCCGACGACGATGTCCAACTCACCATTCTTGAGTTGTTGGACCGTCTCCTTCATTTCCTTAGAAGTCCGGAAACGTGACAGCATGCCAACGTTGATTGGATAACCTTCAAAGCGATTAAGCATCGTTTCGTAATGTTGTTGGGCCAGAATCGTGGTCGGCACCAGGAAGGCGACTTGTTTACCGGCTTCAATCGCCTTAAACGCCGCCCGCAAGGCAACTTCCGTCTTCCCATAACCAACGTCACCAACTAGCAAACGGTCCATTGGTTTCGGCCGTTCCATATCATGCTTGATTTCGTTGATACTCCGCAATTGGTCCGGAGTTTCAGGATATGGAAAATCATTGTCAAAGTCTTCTTGGTAACTGTCATCGGGTGGAAAGGCATAGCCCTTCTCCGCTTCACGTTTGGCATACAAGTCCACGAGTTCATCCGCAATGTCCTCAATCTTGGCCGCAACTTTACGCTTGGCTTTCGTCCACTCGGTCCCGCCTAACTTGTTGATCTTAGGCGTCTTAGATTCGGATGAGACGTACTTCTGGACCAAGTTCAGTTGTGTGACCGGAATAAAGATTTTGGCGTTATTTTGGTACGCGATCGTGATATAGTCCTGATGCACGCCGTCAACTTCCAGCGTTTCCATGCCGACGTACTTCCCAATCCCGTGGTTGACGTGGACGACATAGTCTCCCGGCTTCAAGTCGGTATAACTCTTCAGCCGTTCCGCGTTGGCCAAGGTCTGGCGCCGCGGCCGCTTCTTAGCGACTTTCTTGAACATTTCCTGTTCAGTAACGATCACCAGTTTGCCATCCGGGAATTCAAACCCGTTCTGCAGGCTGCCCTGAACGATCTGGACTTCCCCTGGTTGCAAATTGGTCGCCTTAGTCATCACCGCCTCGATTTCAAAATCATCGAGGGTATCACTGACTTTGGTCAGGCGTTCGGCTTCCGACACCATCAAAACGACCGTCTGCTGTAACTTATGCCAGCGGTCCAATTCAGTCTTCAAGGCCGGCAATTGCCCGAAGAATTCTTGCATCGGCCGAGTCCGCACGTTGGTCACTTGCGCCAACCGAACGTTCCCGATGCCCTTTTGGAAGAGCGAGATCAGTAATTGCGCATGGGCGTCATCCCGCAACAAATCCCGAATGTCATTGCCGTAACTGGCCGTTGCCAGTACCCGATGATGGGCAAGCTGGTCGGTGACCCAGTCAGCTTCTTGGGTCAAAAGTTGTTGTTCATTATCTAGGAGTCGCGAGTATTCTTCAAAAATCACCAGCCCGTTTTCAGCCACGTAGTCTAAAATGCTGGTCTTGCTGTCATATAAATAATCACCGTACAATAACAAATCATTGCCGATAATTCCTTTTTGCATATCTGCCAAGGGTTGTGCCAAGTTGTCCGCTAAAGTCTGACGATCAGCTGGCTTGAGCTTCTTGCTCTCCGTTGCCATCGCGGCCTTTAACCGCTCAGCCCCGGCCGTCATCATGTCGTCGGTCAAAATAAAATCGGTCGCTGGCAAGACGGTATACGCATCGAGTGATTCCACTGAACGTTGGGTCTCCGGGTCAAAATACTTCAAGGTATCAATCTCAGTATCGAAGAAGTCTAACCGCAATGGGTAATCCGCGTCGAGCGGGTAGATGTCCACGATTGAGCCCCGGACCGCATAGTCACCTGGCCGTGCGACCAACTTTTCTTTGACGTAGCCCATCTCATGTAATTGATGTTGGAGCACTTCTAGATCAATATCCTTGCCAACTGCTAAGGATAACGTCGCTGCTTTGAACTGTTCGACTGGTGGCAAAAACCGGCGAGCACCCGCAACGGAAGTCACAACTACTGCCGGCTGCGGACTGAGTAAGGCGTTGAGTGCCTCGACCCGTTGTGCCCGTGATTCTGGTGAACTAGTCGCCACCTCGGTCGCAATCATCTCTTCTGCCGGGAACAGATAGACTTGGTCTTCATCTAATAGACTGGTCAAATCATCCACTAACTGACTGGCATGAAAACCGTTGTCAGTCACGATCAATAATGAATGCGTTAATTGATGAAATAGCGCACTTAAATAAACCGTTCTCGCCGAACCGTTTAATCCTGTAATCAATTGACGACTGTGCGGACTGATTGCCGCTAAAATCGTTTGAAAGTCGGGCGTTTGCTCAACAATCGTCTCAATATCCATACTGTGTTTCCTCCCGGGCTAGTTATACTGATTCATAACTGCCGCAAAATCATCGTTTGCTAACCACGCTTCGATTGCCGCCAAAGCGGTCGTCTTCGCATCTTCAAACTGGGCCACTTCCGCCGGTTTAAATTTGCCGAGCACGTAATCGACCACCGACATCTTTTGCGGATGGTCAATGCCGACCTTGACGCGTTTGAAATGCTGGTCACCGACATGGCTGATAATACTCTTAATGCCATTGTGACCGCCCGCGGAGCCCTTTTGCTTCAACCGGACCTTACCGAGTGGCAGATCTAAGTCGTCGTGAATCACCAGCAGATCTGCCGGCTCGATATTGTAGTAACTCATCAGTGGGCCGACCGCCCGACCCGAATCGTTCATATAAGTCGACGGTTTGACCAGCAAAATCTTCTCACCATTCTGAAATGCAGTCGCCACTTGGGCTTCAAACTTACTCGTCTGAAAATCAGCGTTCAACTTAGCCGCTAATTCATCAATTATCATAAAGCCGACATTGTGCCGTGTCTGGGCGTACTGGCGCCCGATATTACCTAATCCAACGATCATTTTCATTACGTTTATCTACTCCCATTACTTGGCCTACCAAAACAGGCCGAACCGGTTATCCACCGATTCGGCAACTTAGCGTGGACCAGCCAGGCTCGTCACACGCACACCGCACCAATTTGGCTGGGGCGGTGCTCAAAAGTTAGCGTTTATTAAGTGCAGTAAGTATACCACAAAGCGCTTGTTGACGCCCGTCAAAGGATTTCGGCAAGATTGCTAACAATCACATGAGAAGCATGTTCAATTCCACACTTGGCTAGCGCAAATATGTTACAATATAACCGTAAAACTAAATTTTCATTATGAGAGGATGATTTATTTTGTCAAGCATGCCAAATCATCAAAAAGTTGTGTTAGTCGGCGACGGCGCTGTTGGTTCTAGTTACGCTTTTGCCATGGCACAACAAGGAATTGCTGAAGAATTTGTAATTGTCGATGTTGTTAAGGATCGGACAAAGGGTGACGCCCTTGATCTTGAAGACGCCCAAGCTTTCACCGCTCCCAAGAAGATTTACTCCGGCGAATATTCTGATTGCAAGGACGCCGATTTAGTTGTGATTACCGCTGGTGCCCCACAAAAGCCTGGCGAATCACGTTTAGACTTAGTTAACAAGAACTTGAACATTTTATCATCAATCGTAAAACCAGTGGTCGACTCCGGCTTCGACGGCATCTTCTTAGTTGCTGCTAACCCAGTTGACATCCTGACTTACGCGACTTGGAAATTCTCTGGTTTCCCAAAGGAACGCGTCATTGGTTCCGGGACTTCCTTAGATTCTTCACGTCTACGGGTTGCATTAGGCAAGCAATTCAATGTCGACCCTCGCTCCGTTGATGCTTACATCATGGGTGAACACGGTGACTCTGAATTCGCCGCTTACTCAACTGCCACTATCGGGACTCGTCCTGTACGCGACGTTGCTAAGGAACAAGGCGTTTCTGACGACGACTTAGCTAAGTTGGAAGATGGCGTTCGGAACAAAGCTTACGACATCATCAACTTAAAGGGTGCAACCTTCTACGGTATCGGGACTGCTTTAATGCGGATCTCAAAGGCCATCTTACGTGATGAAAATGCCGTCTTACCAGTTGGCGCCTACATGGACGGCCAATATGGTTTGAATGACATCTACATCGGGACACCAGCAATCATCGGTGGGACTGGTTTGAAGCAAATCATCGAATCCCCACTTTCAGCTGATGAACTGAAGAAGATGCAAGATTCTGCCGCTACTTTGAAAAAAGTGCTTAACGACGGTTTAGCAGAATTAGAAAACAAATAATCCGAATTAATTAAGCTTACATGCGCACGCTCAACTGACCACTCGCTGGCCTGAGCGTGCGCTTTTTATTTGCTCACATCAAGTTGGAACATGACTGGTCACGCGTTGTGGGCGTATTCATGACAGTTCTTAAGTTCAAAGGCAGCCAGCTGAGACCCGCTGGAAACAGTGCGAGTTCGCGTAAACTTTCTGTTGTAGCTGCGTCCTATTCCGGCTTCCAGGCATTCTGTGCAATGGCCGGAACGTGGTGGACACAGATTTAAGCCGACAGCCCACGTCTTAAATACTGGTCTTTCACTAACCAAGCACAAAACGCTTGCTAAGTGAAATTTCACCACTGGGCCTTGCTCAGAATACCTTCCAGCCGGGATGGTATTCGAAAGGCGGACACGTGCGGACTCAACTTTTCGTTGGACTAGTCGTTGGTACCTTGGTACACGGTCATTTTTATATTCAACTGTCAGACCGGTTTCTAACAATCACTAAACTTCCTTACCCATGATTTAATGCTTCGGTCGCGCGGCTCCACTGAAATTGCTGGAATTTTCTTGAGTTACCTGAAACAACAAGATCTTGAATCCTGAGCGCAGGCAATTTTATCGACTAGTTTTAAGATTTGTTGTCATTGAAATTTGTGGTATATGAGATAAGTGATTAATATTCAGGTCATCTTCTCAGTGATTAGATGCCATAAATTATCATCCATGCTGATTCAAAAAGTTTGCCTGAAGGACTAGATACTTAACATTCAATGGTCAATTGCACCCAGATAGGTGGTCGTTCATCCGCCATTCGAGTGGCTTCCCGACTGGAGGGGCTGGCTGACAATGCTCAAGGGCGAAGTTCTTCTTGTCCGGGCGGGTTTCCCGGGCTAGAAGAAGACTCGTATTTGAAATTGCGCAGTGGTTTTCTGCGTGAGTTCAAATCGATGTCCGCCCTGTTCCAGCGTTGTCAGCCGGCCCCGGAAGTCGGACTAGGAAGCGCATCGGCTGACGAACAGGAATCCATCAACTGGCACGATTTAATCATCCTTAATATTAAAGAATAGCTCAACGCGTGACTGACCGTTAATCGTTAAATAGGCAAATATTAACGCGCGTACCACGGATTTAACAATTTCTTATCACGATTCCCGGCCTTGACGTTTGCACTCGCGCCACTTCTGTTATAAGGTGAGTTTATTACAAATAGATGGAGGACCAACCTAATTATGAAACATAAACGCGGGCTAATCGTCGGGGGCAGCATCCTCGGTCTTTTAGTCATCGGGTACGTTGTCACCAGTCTGGTCTGGCAACACCAACAAACGTTCCTCACGAATACTTCGGTAGCCGGCGTCGACGTCAGCGGTAAGACCGTAGCGCAAGCCGCACCCAAGGTCAATCGGGCCTTAGAACACCGAACCTATCGGATTATTGAAAATGGCAAAACACAATATCACTTTACAAGCAAGTCTGCGGGCATCACGATCAATACCAAAAAAGATTTGACCAAGCTGGTCGCCAAGCAAAATTATTGGCGCTGGCCACTCGCCCTCTTACAATCAGCGCAAGCCGCTGACTCAGCCGCGGTCGGACAACTGACGATCAAGTACAGTGATTTGAACGCACTCCTGCAAAAAATCACGACGACTGCTAATCAAACCAAACGAACCAAGACTGAGAACGCCAAGTTAGTTTATAAAAATAACCAAGTGGTGATTCAAAAAGAAGTGCAAGGGACCGAGCTTGACCAAGCCAAGCTGAAGGCCGTTGTGACCAAGGCTATCAGTAATGGGCAGTCCCAAATTGCACTGAAAAAGGCCTACGTCACGCCAACGGTAACTAGCACAAGTGCCAGTTTGAAAACCGCCAAGACCAAATCGGCTAAATACGCGAGTGAAACGGCGACCTATAATATCAACGGTCACAAGTTCACGATTCCGCACGACTTGATTCTTAGCTGGATCAAAGTCGATAAACAGGGCAAGGTCAGCCTCGACCAGAGCGCCGTCTTGGCCTACGTCAAAAAACTCAATGATAAGTATCATACCTATCACACCACGCGGAAGTTCAAGAGTACTGCCCGCGGCACGGTCACGGTCAGCGGTGGTTTCTACGGTTGGACGATCAAAACTGAGTCCGAAGCCAAGGCATTAGCGGCTGAGATTCTAAAAGGTAAAGACTTCACCCGCTCGCCAATCACTAGTGGTTCCGGCTATAACAACAACGGGACCGACATTGGCAACACGTACGTCGAAGTCGATAAAGTCAACCAGCACATGTACGTCTACGTTGACGGCAAGCTCAAAGTTTCGACCGACGTTGTCACTGGGAAACCAGGCAAGCACGCCACAACGACTGGTGTCTGGTATATCTGGAACAAGGAAAAGAACGCGACGTTGAAGGGTGACAATGATGATGGCTCAAGCTATTCACAGCCTGTCTCCTACTGGATGCCATTTGATGACACTGGTGAAGGCATTCATGATTCATCCTGGCAAACCCATTACGGTGGCACTTGGTACAAGAAGCACGGGTCGCACGGTTGTGTGAACACCCCACCTTCCGTCATGAAGAAAGTCTTCGCGGCTGTTCCTGAAGGTACGCCTGTGATTGTTTTCTAATTTAAATTTAATTTAAAGAAGCCGGCCTGACAACGTTCAGGCCGGCTTTTGGCGCCCATTTTTACGGCTTACAGTTGCAGAATGATACCAGTTTGCGGCGGTTTTATGGTATTATTTATTAAAACAAACTAATAAATCTGGGGGACCAACTGCTATGCTATTAAAAACACTCGTTAAGCCTAAAGAACGCCTCGTCACGATCACGGCTGACGCAACTTTAGAAGACGCCTTAAAAGTCTTGGAAGATTCCGGCTTCCGCTGTGTGCCGATCTTAGACGAAACCGGCCATATTTTCCGCGGTAACATTTACAAAATGCATATCTACCGCCACAAGTCACGGGGTGGCGACATGTCACTTCCCGTCACGACCTTACTGAAAAACGCGACTAAGACGATTCAAGTCGATTCAGCGTTTTACAACATCTT
This sequence comes from Lactiplantibacillus sp. 7.2.4, assembly GCF_018991185.1. Lineage (NCBI taxonomy): Bacteria > Bacillati > Bacillota > Bacilli > Lactobacillales > Lactobacillaceae > Lactiplantibacillus > Lactiplantibacillus sp. 7.2.4. The sequence continues at coordinate 30,677 of NZ_JAGYGS010000022.1, read as the reverse complement.
CTTCTCCATCAAAGATTTGCCATACATCGCCGTCCTCGATGAACACGGCTACTTTTATGGCATCTTGACGCATACACGCCTGCTGGATATGCTGTCACAATCTTGGAACGTCAACGTTGGCAGTTACGTCCTCACCGTTGTCTCCGTTGGTGAACGTGGTGACTTAGCCGCCATGGCAAAAATCATCACCAAATATACGTCAATCGCCGGCTGTTTGACCTTGGACGTTCAAAATGGCACCTTGGGCTACCGGACCCTCTTCACCCTGCCAGAAAACGTCGACAGTGAAAAGCTCAAACGCATCATCGATAACTTGAACCGCAAACAATTCAAAGTTATCGAAGTTGAAGACTTACAAGCTGAATAGTCAGTATGCTTTGGCAGCCGCATTAAGAATTGAATTCTTGATGCGGCTTTTTTTTGCTGAAATGCTGGGTCAGATGTCCTGTTCGTCAGCCGATGGGCGCCTTATTCCGACTTCCGGGGCTGGCTGACAACGCTGGAACAGGGCGGACATCGATTTGAACTCACGCAGAAGATCACTGCGCAATTTCAAATACGAGTCTTCTTCTAGCCCGGGAAATTCGCCCGGACAAGAAGAATTTCGCCCTTGAGCATTGTCCGCCAGCCCCTCCAGTCGGGAACCCACTCGAATGGCGGATGAACGGCCACCTATCTGGGTACAATTGACCACTGAATATTAAGTGACTGGTCCTTCAAGTAAACTTTCAATTGACCTCAATAATGCTTTATCAGACTTAATCACTAAAAAATCGGTTGAATTTTATTCGCAAAATTCAACGGACATTAGTCTTGAATTTAGTCGATAAAATTACCTTCGTTTATAATTTGAGACTTTACTATCTCAAACGACTAAGGAAAGTTCTGACAAATTCAGTGAAACTGCTGATTCGAAAAGTTAAAACATGGGTTAGGAAGCATAGCTATCATTAGAAACCAGTCTGACAGTTAAATGTCAAAATGACCTTGGACTATGAATCAACGACTAATCCAACAAAAAGTTGAGTCCGCACACGTCCGCCTTTCGAATAGGATCCCGGCTGGAAGGTGTTCGGGGCAAGGCCAAGTGGTGAAATTCCACTTAGCAAGCGTTCTTTGCTTGGTTAGTGGAAGGTCAGTGTTTGAGACGTGGTTTGTCGGCTCAAACCTGTACCCACCACGTCACGGCTATGGCCCAGAATGCCTGGAAGTCGGCTTAGGACGTCACCACCACTGCAAGTTTACGCTAACTCGCACTGTTTCCAGCGGGTCACAGTTGGCCGCTTTTGACTTTGATTTCGACGTTGCCTTTGCTCCAATCCTCAATCCAACTCAAAAAGACCGTTACAATCACCGACATGAATCGGTATTGTAACGGTCTTTTAGGTCATCTAGACACGAGTTAACCTATTGGATCCGGTCACTAAAGTGTAAGATGCGATCTAAGCTATACATAATTGGTGCGGTAATACTCATGATAATTAATTCGGATAATGCGGTCGTAAGGTACGTTGGCCAGAATGCGACGCCGCTGCTCATCATGGTGATCATGATGGCAATCATGAACATCGAGACGGTGAAGAGGAAGATGTTCAGTAACATCCGCTGCCACACCGTCTTCAACTTAGGCGCGAGCCAAGTCAAAATCAGTAAGGCCAGTAAGGATTGGCCGCCACCGAATAAGACGTTGAGTAGGCTGGCACCTGGGCCAAAGGCGTCGAATAAAATCACCCCGGCAACGATGCCCCAGATATACTTGCGATTGAAGACTGCCAAATGATTCAGGCCTTCTGAGACCCGAAATTGGATGGCACCCGAGGCCAGACTGAAGGCTGCGGGACCGAGACATAGTACGACATACATTGCAGCGACCAGGGCATTAATGATCCATGGTCGAATTTTGGATTGCGTCATCCGCTTGATTCCTCCTAGTTTTTTAACGTGGGATGGTTACGAACCACGTATTGATTATGAAACAAAGCGAATATTATCGTAGCACGCCCTCAGCTTTCCCGCAAGCCAGCTAGGCAAAAATGCTGTCGGGAATAAATAGATCGCCCAAAGTTGCGGCCATGACTGCCTTGATTGCGGGCATTCGGTTGGCGGCCTCCTCGAAGACGACCGATTGCTTGCTTTGGAAGACGTCGTCGGTGATTTCAAACGCCGCAAGCTGGTATTGTTCACCGAGTTTGGCACCGAGATCAGTCTGATGGTCATGGAGTGCTGGTAAACAGTGCATGACGATGGTCGTTGCTTTGCCAGTCGCCGCTAGCAGGTCAGCGTTGATTTGGAATGGCAAGAGTTGTTTGATTCGTGCGCCATAATCGACCTGTTCACCCATGGAGACCCAGACATCCGTATACAAGGCATCCGCTTGGGCCACGGCCTGCTGCGGGTCGGCCGTGATCACGACGGTGCTTCCGGCGGCTTGCGCATACTGTTGTGCTAACGCGGTCACGTGGGCATCCGGCTGGAGTGCTGCGGGTGCGCCGATTGCCATATTGATACCGAGCATGGCACCAGCGACTAACAAACTGTTGGCCATATTATTGCGGCCGTCACCAACGTACGCTAGTGTCAGCCCTTTTAAATGTCCGAAGTGTTCTTTGAGCGTCAAGAAATCGGCTAAAATCTGGGTCGGATGCCAGTCATCCGTTAGACCGTTCCATACCGGTACGCCGCTATATTGCGCTAAGTCCTCGACAGTAGCCTGTTTGAAGCCCCGAAACTCGATGCCGTCATACATTGAGCCGAGCACTTTGGCCGTATCAACGACCGATTCCTTAGTGCCAAACTGAATATCGTTTTTACCGAGAAATTCAGGATGCGCGCCCAAGTCATTGGCTGCGACCGTAAAGGCCGAGCGTGTCCGCGTTGAGGTCTTCTCGAAGAGCAACGCGATATTCTTACCTTGTAAATAAGGGTGCGGAATATGTTGGGCTTTGAGCGCTTTTAAATGGCTCGCAAAATCGATCAGATAGGTCAATTCTGCGGGTGTAAAGTCGATTTCTTTTAAAAATGACTGACCTTGAAAATGATTATTCATGGGTTTAAACCTCCGTCGTTAAAGCTGATAAGACTTGCGTAATCGTGGCAACACCGGCTAATAAGTCGTCGGGTTGCATCACGATCGGTGGCAATAGGCGTAACGTATTATCCCCAGCTGATAACGTCAATAACCCGACTGCTTGTAATTGGGTGATGACCTGGCTGACGGGCAGCTGCTCGTCCAAATGAATCCCGACCATCAAACCTTTACCCGTCAATTGTTTGACGGCTGGTAATGCGGCAACTTGAGTCTCAAGTGCGTGCCACAAGGTTGCGGCGTGGTCACGAACTTCCGCCAACAACTCGGGCGTCAATTGCGTCAAAACACTCTTTGCGGCCGCCATTGCGAGGGCGTTGCCCGCAAAAGTCGAGCCATGGCTACCCGGACCAAACGCACTCGCAAATTGCTTGTGGCCGACCATCGCGCCAACCGGAATCCCGTTTGCTAACCCCTTCGCAACCGTATAAATGTCGGGGTCCAGGCCGTAACCTTCATACGCCATCCGGTAACCGGTCCGGCCGATGCCCGTCTGAACCTCATCGATGATCAGTAAGACGCCGGTTGCCTGACATTTCGCATTAACGTGTTGTAACCAGGCTTGTTCACCCGCGTAGACGCCACCCTCACCTTGGACGACTTCTAGAATGACCGCTGCTAAGTCCGGGGTGATTTGTGCTAGCGCCGCCTCATCGTTGTAAGGGGCAAAACTAATTCCTGGGACCAATGGCGCGTAACCGGCTTGAATATGGGGATTGCCCGTCATCGACATTGCACCATAAGTCCGGCCATGAAAGGAATGTTGGAAGGCTAAAATATTAGTCTTACCCGTATATTTGCGGGCGAGTTTGAGCGCCGCTTCGTTGGCCTCGGTCCCGGAATTGGCAAAATACACCAACCGGTCTTCACCATGGGCCAATAAGCCGGCGACTTGGTCCTGCAAGTCATTTTCATAGAGATTTGACGTATGCCAGATATGCGTCAATTGCTCAGCGACCGCTTGTTGAATCTGGGGTTGATGGTAGCCAAAGTTACAGACCCCGATACCGGCCGTGAAATCTAAGTATGTGTTGCCGTGATTGTCCATCAAGTGAACGCCTTGACCATCTTCAATCACAAATGGGAACCGTTGGTAAGTTGGAAAAACGTGTTGCATGGTCATACGGCCACCTCCTGAATAATTGCTGTACCGGGACGATCAATGGCATTCGTAATGACTGCCTGCTTGACACCGGTCTGAATTGCGGCGATTGCCGCGCGTACTTTGGGTTGCATGCCCGCCGTGATAACGGCCGTTTGAATCAGTCGCTGGGCCTGATGAGGCGAAAGTGACGTCATCAAATTGCCATGGTGCATGATGCCGGGAACATCCGTCAACAAGACTAATTTTTCTGCGTGTAACTGTTGTGCTAGGACCGTCGCCGCCATATCGGCATTAACATTCAACCATTGCTCATTTTCTGTAAGGGCCAGAGGTGCCAAAACGCCAATGTGGTGAGCCAACAGATGACTGAGCTGGTTGTCGTCGACTGCCGTGATGCGGCCAACATACCCCAACTGTTGGTAATCGACGAGTTTCCCCGTCAACAATTGATTATCGGCAGCATTCAGTCCAAGTACTGGTAGTCCATGTTGACTGAGCTGACTCAGCAATGCGGGTTGCGCATCTCCTAACAGCGCTAGTTTGGTCAAATTAAGGGTAGCGGCATCCGTGACGCGTAAGCCGTTGACTTTTTTGACTGGCAGGGCCAATTCATCCGTCAGCTGCGTGATCATTGGGCCGCCGCCATGTACGATCAGTAGTTGATAATCTTGGTCGCGCCAGTGCTGTAGCTGGGTAAAAAACGTCGGTTGTAGTTGGTGGATCGCCTGCCCGCCAATTTTAATTACGATTAACTTTTGCATCATGTGACAGACCTCCGTTTAAGTATGGTAGCTGGCGTTGATTTTGACATAGTTGTAAGTCAGGTCACAGCCCCACGCCTGTCCACTGGCCGTGCCATGGTGCAAATCGACGTCAATCATGATTTGACTGTCATGCAAGGTCCCTTGAACGGCAGCTAGGTCAAAGTCAACCGCTAAACTGTCCTGAACTAGTGGAATCCCATTCATTTCAATATCGACCGTGTCAATGTCAATGTCTGCATCGGTCGCGCCAATCGTACTGATGATCCGGCCCCAGTTCGGGTCTTCGCCAAAGATGGCGGCCTTCACGAGGTTGGAACCCACGATGGCCTTGGCAATCTTTTGACCATCTTCATCCGAGGCCGCGTGGGTCACGTTACATTCGACTAACTTGGTCGCCCCTTCACCGTCCGCCGCAATTTGTTTGGCGAGTTGCCCCAAGACATAATGCAAGGCTTGATTAAAAATGTCATAGTCGGTGGTCCCGGGTTCTAAGCTAGGATTGTCGGCTAACCCGTTGGCCATCGTTACGACCATGTCATTGGTAGAGGTATCGCCATCGACCGTGATTTGGTTAAAGGTCGAATCCACGTTGGTACTTAACATGCTTTGGAGCACGTCGCCATCTACCTGGGCATCGGTCGTGACAAAGCCGAGCATCGTTGCCATCTTCGGATGAATCATCCCGGACCCCTTGGCAAATCCGGTCAGCGTCACTAAATGGCCACTCAATTCACACTGCACACAGACGGTTTTCGGATGTTTATCAGTCGTCAAAACGGCGTAGGTCACGGCATCGCTCTTAGTCGGTGTCAACTGCGGTAAGCCATTTTGGATTTTATCCATCGGTAACTGGGCACCAATCAAGCCGGTCGAGGCCACCCCAATCAAGTCAGGGGCAACGGCTAGTTTATTGGCTAGCCAAGTTTGTTCTTGCAAGGCATTTTGCCAGCCCTGCGCACCAGTACAAGAATTGGCGATGGCGCTGTTCAGTAATAAGCCCTGTAACTGATGATTGTGGTCGATCATCTGCTTGGTCAGCTTAGTAGGTGCCGCCTGAAACTGGTTCGTGGTATACGTTCCAGCCGCACTGGCAGGCACTTTTGAAAACAACCAGCCGAAATCTTTCTTATGCCGACGTAGCCCAATATGAATGCCATCACTGTAAAACCCATTCGGCCACTGAAAAGCGACCGTTTCAAATTTCGTATTCGTTAAAACTTGCATCTGAATAACTTCCTCTCTTATGGAACTACCGGACATGGAAACTACGGGTCATAGAACGACGAGTCCATGCATCCAAGAGTCCTAAAACTAGGGTCATAAAACTAGGGTCATAAAACTAGAGTCATAAAGCGACGAATTAAGGGAATACGGGTAATGTCGGTAGTCCTGCCGTCACGGGTAACTCAAAGTAACGATTGAAGTTTTGAATCGCCTGGCCCGCCGCCCCCTTCATTAAATTGTCGATGACGCTGACGACCACGATCGTATTGGTGACCGGATTATAATCGACCCCTAACGCGCAGTTGTTCGACCCAACGACGTCTTTTAAGGTCGGCATGCCCGTTGGTAAAACTTGCACGAACGGTTGCGCTTGATAGCTGTCATTAAACGTGGCCTGAAGTTGCGCCGTCGTCAGTGGTTGTTGGGCCTTGGCGTAAATTGTGGCCATGATGCCACGGGTCACGGGAATCAGCGTCGTTGTAAATTCGATGGCCGGAACCGCTGACCACCATTCCTGCAATTGCTGCATGATTTCTGGAATGTGCTGATGCTGGTTTAATTTGTATAAACTCAAATTATCATTCACGGCAACGTAGTGACTACTATCCGTCGCACGTTTGCCCGCCCCCGATAACCCCGACTTGGCATCGACGACGATCGAGGTCGGGTCAATCAACTGATGCTGGACGAGCGGTGCTAATCCTAATAGCGTCGCCGTTGCGTAACACCCCGGATTAGCAATGTAGGTCGTCAGGGTGGCCGGTATATCTGCTAAACCGTAACTCGCCTGCGCCAAAGCTTCAGCCGGAGCAGGTTCACGATGATACCAATGTTGATACTGTTGTGGGTCATGTAGTCGAAAATCACCAGATAAATCGATGACTGGAAAATGCGCTTCAATTAATGGTAAGGCGAGCTGCCGGGTGATTCCCGCCGAAGTGGCGAAGAAGACGACCGCATCGTCGCGCATAATCGTGGCTGCATCGAATGGTCGAATCTCAGCCGTTTCTTCCTGGTACATCGTGGCAACCGTCTTTAATGGAACGGTCGCCGCATCCGCATGCCCGTATAAGTGGATCTCATCAACTTGCGGGTGTTGCTTCAAGAGTCGGTACAACACCATGCCACTGTATCCCGTAACGCCAACTAGCGCGACTTGCATATAATCACCTCAAATATTCAAAAATAGTTTTCAAATCGCATATTCATGCAACGAGTATGCTTCACACTATATTCTCATTATTTTTAAAACGCAAGCTTTTTTGAAAAAATATTCAAATTAATTCAGTATAATGCATAAAATTGACTTTATTCAACCGTTTATACAGTTATTTTGTATTTTTAATTGACATTCGTTTTAAAATACTGTTACTTATCCCATTAACTAAAATGAAATTTTAACCAAATCATCAGAAAGGGTGCGATTGGGATGAACAAATACTTAACTTTAGCGGATGGCACACAGTGGATTGGAACGGCGATTGGGGATTGCCAATTAGAGACGTCCGGACAAGTCGTCTTCAATACGGGGATGACCGGTTATCAAGAAACGCTGACTGATCCGTCCTACTTAAATCAAATGATTGCTTTTACTTACCCCTTAATTGGTAACTATGGCATCGACCCGACCGTTGCCCAGGCACCGACCGTGGGCGCACAGGCGATTATCGTTCATGAACTTGCGACTTTTGAGGATCATTATACGAGCCGTCAATCACTGGCCAACTTCTTAACGACCCACCATGTTGCGGGCATTGAAGGCATCGACACCCGCGATTTGACGATTCATATTCGGCAGACAGGCACGCAGATGGCAATTTTAAGTAACCAACCCGTCAGCGACTTTAATGCCAAACTCGCCACACTACCGGCCCATCATCTTAACGCCGCGCCACTACCAGCCGTACCAGCATCAACATCTAAGCCGCGGATCGCAATCCTCAATTTTGGTGAGAAAGCCGCGATTACGGCTGAGCTTCAGGAACGGGGCTGTGACGTCATTGTACTCCCCGCCATGACTAGTCTCAAGGCAATTGCCGCCTACCATCCAGACGGTATCTTACTCTCCAACGGCCCCGGCGACCCCACTGACTACGCCGCTTGCCTGCCAACGATTCGCCAGTTAGCGCACCAATATCCACTCGCTGGCATTTGCCTGGGACATCAATTGATTGCCCTCGCATACGGCGCTCAGACTTACCAATTACCATTTGGGCACCACGGGATGAATCATCCGGTGCAAGCCTGCGTTGATGGCAGCGTCATGATGACGTCGCAAAATCACGATTACGCTGTCGACCCAGCTTCCATCAAAGCCACCCCGCTGATGGTCACCCATACCGAGCTAAATGACGGTAGTATTGAGGGGCTACGTTTGCCACATCAAGCCGTCATGTCCGTTCAGTTTCACCCTGAAGCCCATCCGGGTCCCAAGGAAGCGGGTCAATTCTTCGATAATTTCTTACTAACGATTCAAAAGGAGGCCGTCGTTAATGCCTAAAAACACTAAAATCCATTCCATCGCCGTCATCGGGTCCGGTCCAATCAAGATCGGTCAAGCGGCCGAATTTGACTACGCTGGCACTCAGGCTTGTCTCAGTCTCAAAGCGGCTGGCTACCATGTGATCCTCATCAACTCGAACCCGGCCACCATTATGACCGACACAACGACGGCCGATGAAGTCTATTTACAACCACTAACACTCAGTAGTGTCACTAAAATCTTACAAGCGACCCGTCCCGACGCCTTACTTCCCACACTTGGCGGGCAAACCGGCTTGAACTTGGCGATAGCACTCGACCAGGCGCGTGTTCTGACGGAGTTACACATTCAACTCTTAGGCACTTCGCTGGCCACCATCAATCAAGCTGAAGACCGGGCCGCCTTCAAAGCGCTGATGAATCAACTCCAGCAACCGATTCCCGCTAGTACGACAGTTCACCACGTGGCTAGTGCCCTTAAGTTCGCTGAAAAAATCGGCTATCCAGTCATCGTGCGGCCAGCCTTTACGCTCGGTGGTTCTGGTGGCGGGATCGCCAATAACGCCACAGAATTAACACAAACGTTACAACGGGGACTCACCATGTCGCCGGTCAACGAATGTCTGATTGAACAGAGTATTGCGGGTTATAAAGAAATCGAATTCGAAGTGATGCGTGATAATCAGGGTGACAAAATCATCGTCTGCTCAATGGAAAACTTCGATCCTGTCGGTATTCACACGGGCGATTCGATCGTCTACGCCCCCGTTCAGACGTTGACGGATACTGAATATCAACGGTTACGGACCGCTGCTTTAAACATCGTCGAAGCCCTAGATATCAAGGGTGGCTGCAACGTACAATTAGCCCAAGATCCGGCCAGTCAGCAGTACTACGTCATCGAAGTCAATCCACGGGTCAGCCGTTCTTCTGCTTTGGCTTCCAAGGCGACCGGCTATCCAATCGCCAAAATCGCTGCGGAAATTGCGGTCGGACTGAATTTATCTGAAATCAAAAATCCAGTCACTCAAACGACCTACGCTGCCTTCGAACCAGCGCTCGATTACGTCGTCGCCAAGATTCCCCGCTTTGCTTTCGATAAATTTCCGACGGCCGACGCCCATTTAGGCACCCAGATGAAAGCGACTGGTGAAGTGATGGCCATCGGGTCGACGCTTGAGGAGGCGACCTTGAAAGCAATTGCCTCACTGGAAACCGACCCGACTGTTCAGACGACCTTAAAGCCAAATCACCTCGTCACCACCGCTGAATACATCGATCAGCTGACGCATCCGACCGACCAGCGACTCTTTTACCTACTTGGTGCGCTCCAGGCGGGCTGGCCACTCGCCAAACTGGCCGAATTGACCGGCATCACCCCGTTTTTCCTGAGCAAATTGCAACACATTACGACACTTATCCAGGATTTAACCCACAGTGCGACAGCCAGTCATCTATTAGCCGCAAAAAAATATGGCTTGAGCTTGGCCACCATCGCACATTATACGAACCAACCGCTCGCCACCGTTGCGCAATTGACCGCTGATTTACCATTCGTTTACAAAATGGTCGATACTTGCGCCGGCGAATTTGCGAGCGTCACGCCGTATTTTTACAGCACCGCCTTTGGTCAAACCAATGAGAGTCAAGCACTCGGCCACAGTATTCTCGTACTTGGCTCGGGTCCGATTCGAATCGGGCAAGGTATCGAATTCGACTACACGACCGTCCACTGTATCAAGGCGATTCAGCAAGCGGGTTACCACGCAATCGTGGTCAATAACAATCCCGAGACCGTTTCGACCGACTTCTCGACTTCGGATAAGCTCTACTTCGAACCGCTGACCATCGAACGGTTAATGCCGATTATCGAACTTGAACAGCCAGTTGGTGTCATCGTTCAATTTGGTGGTCAAACGGCCATCAACCTCGCCCAACAGTTAACGGAATGCGGCGTTAACGTTCTCGGGACGAGTGTTGCTGCGACGGACCTGACTGAAAATCGGCAAGACTTTGCGGCCTGTTTGCAACAATTAGACATTGCTCAAGCTGCCGGCACCACCGTCACTGATTTTAACGGTGCGCTCAAAGCCGCCGAAACCATCGGCTATCCACTGCTCGTACGTCCGAGTTTCGTGCTGGGCGGCCGGGCAATGGCCATCGTGCATGATGCTCAGGAACTCACGCCGGTCATTAAATCCGCAGTCGCGGCGGGTCATGGCGCCCCTATTTTGATGGACCAGTACTTAGCCGGGACCGAATGTGAGGTCGACGTACTTTCTGACGGCACGCACTGCTTCATTCCCGGGATCATGGAACATATCGAAGGCGCTGGTGTGCACTCTGGTGATTCGATCACGGTCTATCCACCCCAACATTTGTCGGCCACGGTCCAAGACCAAATTGTTACCATTGCCACCAAACTCGCCCAGCACCTACACTGTATCGGCATGATGAATATCCAATTTGTCGTCACCGACAAGGTCTACGTCATTGACGTCAACCCACGGGCCAGCCGGACAGTACCATACATGAGTAAAGTGACGCACTTGCCGCTTGCCCAACTTGCGACGCAACTGATTCTGGGTCAAACGTTCGCCGACCTCGGACTGCAGCCAGGATTACTGACGCCACAGCCCAATCAAGTCGCCATCAAAGCCCCCGTCTTTTCGTTCAACAAGTTGCCACAGACACCGGTCGTCCTGAGTCCAGAAATGAAATCGACGGGCGAAACGCTGGGCGTTGGTCCGACCTTTGCCGCCGCTTGGCACGCGGCAATGGCCGATAGTTACCAAGTCAATGACTGGCAACCATCCGCTGGCATTATCACCGACAATGCGACCTTAACGCATGCTGGTGTTCAAGCTTTGCTGAAAACTTACGACGTACCAGTCACGACCATCCACGACGCTAGCGATTGGGATGCAACCACTACTGCAATCGGCTTCACGCTTGACGACCAACCACATAATCCCGTGGCAACAGCCGCGCTCAACCACGGTCAACCGCTCATCACAGCCATCGACACTTTAGCGACACTCCTAACCGTCGTACCTGCGCCGGTGCGGGCTTAGTTGTTACGTTATTAAGTTCAAAAACCGCCAGCTGAGGACCGCTGGAAACAGTGCAGGTTTGCATAAAATTGCTGTTGTAGAGACGCCCTACACCGGCCTCCAGGCATTCGAAAGGCAGGCATGTGTGGACCCAACTTTTGATGGAGTAGTCGTTGATATTCAGAAAACAGTTATTTTGATAATTAACTGTAAGACTTGTTTCTGATAATTGCTGAATCAGCATACTCATGTTTGACTTTCAGGAGTCAGTAACATTACAGAACATGTGGCACATCGTCTCTAGTCGCCCGAGATGAAAAAAGTCCCGAACGCGCAACGACTGGAAATGAACGAATAATACTCAAGCAAGCACCTGAGTCTTCGAATGCGACAACTCATTTTCGATACTGACTCAAAGTTTGCCTGAAGGACTAGCCACTTAATATTCAGTGGCCAATTGCACCTAATTCGGTGGCCGTTCATCCGCCATTCGAGCGGTTTCCCGACTGAAGGGGCTGGCTGACAATGCTCAAGGGCGAAGTTCTTCTTGTCCGGGTGGTCTTCCCGGGCTAGAAGAAGACTCGTATTTGAAATTGCGCAGTGATTTTCTGCGTGAGTTCAAATCGATGTCCGCCCTGTTCCAGCGTTGTCAGCCGGCCCCGGAAGTCGGACTAAGGAGATCAACGGCTGACGAACAGCAATCCAACTCTTTGCCTATGGTCTATTGCAAATCAATTCAAATCAGTTCCACAAAGCAAAAAAATGCTGCTCAAGCGCTTAGTCATTAGCTAAGTCGCTTGAGCAGCATTTTTAATTAGCGGGCCGCTTGTTCGTCACGGGCACCGAAGTTTAGTTTATCTTGAATCTGATGACGGAAGGCTGCAAAGTCGGCACTAACGCGAGAGCGCGGATGTGGCAGCGGATTGGTCACGATTTCCTTGATGCGTCCGGGGCGCGGTGTCATGACGATGATGCGGTCACTCAAATAAACGGCTTCATCGATGTCATGTGTCACGAGGATCATCGTCGTCTTGGTCTGTTGCCAGACACGTTCGATAACATTTTGAATATCCGCGCGGGTGAAGGCGTCGAGTGCGCCCATCGGTTCATCCAGTAATAATAATTCCGGATTCATGATAATCGACCGGGCCAACGCCGCTCGTTGCGCCATCCCGCCTGAGACTTGGTGGGGATACGCATTTTCAAAGCCCGTCAGTCCCATCAAGTCAATATAATGTGTCACTAACTGGTGGTCGAAGTGCCGGCCGCGAGTCACTTTCAAGCCAACGCTAATGTTCTCTTTGATGGTCGCCCACGGAAAGAGGCTGCCGTGCTGGAAGACGTAGCCCCGCGAATAATCCGGGCGCGTAATCAATTGGTCGTCGATCTTCAACTGGCCACTAGCAGGCTGGTCCAATCCTGAAATGAGCCGCAACAGCGTGGTCTTGCCACAACCTGAAGGTCCGATAATGGCGATAAATTCACCCGGGTCGACCGTAAAATCAATATCGTCTAACACGTCAATTGAACGACCAGTGTTGTCCGCCAATCGCTGATTGACATGTTGTACTGTCAGTAATCCCATAATTGCCAAGCTCCTTTCTAGTGACTACTGTCGCGCCAACGCAAGCAGTAATCTTGGACTTTCGTGAACACCGCAAATAGCACTGAAAATAGAATCGCCATAATCACGATGGCCGCGTAGACCTGGGTATAGTTACCGGTACCTTTAGCCCAGTTGATAAACCAACCCAGCCCGACTTTGGCGCCAATCATTTCAGAAATCACTAGCATGGTAAAGGATAGGCCCATCGCCGTGTAAACGCCGGTAAAAATACTCGGTAGGGCACCTGGTAACACGATTTTGCGGATGATTTGCCACTCGCTAAAGCCCAAGGTCCGGGCGGATTCAAAGTATTCCTTGCTGATACCTTGGACCCCACCAATCGTCATAAACGCTACCGGGAACCAGACGGAAAAGGCAATCAAGAAGACTTCTGCCATGTAGCTGGTCGGAAAAATCACCATTGTCAGTGGCATCCAAGCTGCCGCCGGAATGATCCCAATAACTTTTAGATACGGGAAAGCCCAGTAGTTAAACTGCCGATAACGCCCCATCCCAAGGCCGAGCAAGATTCCCAGCAACGTCCCAATCACAAAGCTGATTAACCACAAGCCCAGCGATGAGAGTGTCGATGCCCACAACAAGGCCGCGTTTTCACGCATCTGGTCTAAAATCTGGGCAAAACTAACGAAAAATGGTTGTTCTAAGACCGCAAATTTCTGTGTCAATAAATCTTGAACGATCAATAAACCGCCTAACGAGACGTTTAATTGCGCGAAATGGCCGTTGTACCGGCGAATGCGGCCATGGGTCACCGCGCCGATGATCGTCACCAGCAATAAGTAGGCGAAGTACAGGCCTAAGAACCAATGATAAGTCTGATTATTAACATATTCTTGTGCCGTCACCCATTGATTTTCAAAATACGCGAGAGCAACAACAATTAAGCTGATAATATTCCAGGTCAGGTGCCACGGCTTCCAGTAACGCCCGGTCGTCTTGGTGGCCTGCGCAGCCTTTTTACGACTCAATTGGACTGCTGTGATTTGCATGTGATTCAACCTCCTTCAACTTAATCCTTTGACAAGTCTGGGTACCAGTAAGCTTGCTTCAGTAACTGTTTGTTGTTCGTGTTCTTCTTCAAGTAACCGGCTTGCTTCAATTGCTTGATGTAGTAGCTTAAGTCTTCCTTACCGGTCTTCAAGTTCAATTCAAAATGTTCATCCTTCAAAATCTGAGTGACGTTCTTGACGTTGATAAACTTGGTCTTTGAAACGTAACCCTTGTTCAACTCAATCTTGGCCGTTTCTTCTGGATGCTTGTTGATCCAGGCAGCCGCTTGTTTGTATGACCGAACGATAGCCTTCGCCTTGGCTGGATTTTCCTTGATCAACTTGCTTGAGAGGTAGAGGTAGCAGCAAGAACCCTTTGATTTCATGCCCATGGCCGCCATCTTGGCATTGCCACTATTGTTGTTATTGTCGATGATCGTCTTGAAGCCATCTTCACGTTGCGCTTGATAAGCATATGGATCGACCGTCCCAATCGCATCGACCTGCCCCTTTTCAGCGGCCTTTGCGAGCAAATCAGTACTGTAAACCTTCCACGTCACGCCCGTCTTCGGGTCGATGCCCGCGTGTTGTAAGGCAATTGACGTCACGTACTGTGGTGTGGACCCCTGCGCCGGAATCCCAATCGTCTTGCCTTTCAAGTCCTTGACACTATTGATTTTGGAATTTTTCGGAACTAATAATTTGATACAACCTTGGTGAATCCCCCCGACTGCTTTGATTTGTGCGCCATTTTGAATCGCTGGTAAGTACTGAAAATCACCATTTTGTGCATCGTATTTGCCACTCGCAAAGCCGGCTTCCAAATCACTGATGTCCCGCGGATTGGCGACTAACTTAGCCTTGAGGCCATTCTTCTTGAAGAACCCCTTCTCATAGGCGATATAGTTAGGCGCGTTACAAATAGACCCATCCTTCGCGGGAATCGTAATCTCCCCATACTTATAAGTCTTGGAAGCACCCTTGGTACTGGCACTGCTACTCCCACAACCCGCTAACACCGTTCCTAGTGCAATAAAACTCAACAACCCGAAAATAATTCCCTTTTTCCGCATATGCGAAACCTCCCAAATAAATAAAATAAAAAAATCGCCCCACTGCCGTTATGACAGAAGGACGATTACTCGCGTTACCACCTTTAATTCGACTATTTCTCACAAAATAGTCCTCATCAGGTACGTCAATCTCACTGAATTGAGATACCCTTGTCCGCTATCGGGGACCACCGTCAGTACTTAATCATTCGGCACTGAATGCTCCAAGACCATTTTCAACTGTGTCCGCATACCGGCTTGCACCTGTCCCGGCTCTCTGTGCTGCGTCCAACTAGCTTACTTATCCCATCACCGCATGTGAATCATTAGAATATAATTAGATTATAGTCTTAAGTTCACACTTGTCAACCTAATTTTTAAATCAAAATTTAGATACGGACAAGCCGCAAACATTCAGTTATCAGCTGACACAAGCTGTCTCATCTGGGATAAAGGCAACTTAGCTTAGCTGTAAAAATCACCGTTTAAATTAAAACGAAATGAGTGTTTCATCTAAGGCTGTTTCTCCGTAATCGGCAAAGCGGGAATCTCACTGAACAAAATCGGGACGGTCTCCACGGTGACTTCTGAAAATTCCAGGCCAAACCATTTGGCAGGCGTCGTCGCGTATTTCTTGATCGCCAACTTAGTTTCGAGCACCAACCGGTCTAATCGGGATAAGCGACTACTATTCGTCAGCTTTTCCTCAATGATGACGAAGCGGAAATCACCCACGTCGCGTCCCGGTGTTACGGAGTACGTCTGTTCCTGTGAGGCTAGCCGTCCTGAAGCCATCAAATCACGGACGATCGTGCGCAGGTAGCGGTTGATATCCTGGCGCACGCGGAATCCCAGGTAGAGTTTGACCATCACCACGTAATCAGTGGCGAGCGTATCGACCTTGTATTCAGCGGTATACGGCTCATCGGTAATCGTGACGTTGACGAACCAGTAGACATCCGCACGTTTGGGCCACTTGTCCAGAATCGAATACAAGACCTGCCGCTCCAATTGGTCCCCGTCCATGCGGCTCGTTAAGAAGACGACATTGGTTTGAAACTTATCGATCGTTTGGTCATCACGCAAACGGGCCAGCTGCGGCTTGTACTGACTCAGGCTGAGCGGTTGGCTGTGCTGCTTCACCAGTTGTTCACCGCGATACCAGATGGCCATCACTAAGAAAATCAGTAGCGCCAGCCCGACAGCCACGTAGCCCCCGTGCCAAAATTTAGCGGCACTAGCCACTAAGAAGATACCTTCGATCACCGCAAAGAAAGCGGTCAGACTGCCGGCACCGAGAATCGGCACTCGTTTTTGGCGCATATAGGCGTAAATCAGCGTCGTCGTCATGAGCATCGTCAACGTAATCGCTAATCCATAGGCTGCTTCCATCTTTTCACTAGTTTGAAAGAACAGCACGAGCGAACTCGTCACGACCCAGAGACCCCAGTTGACGGCTGGCAGATACATCTGACCGACCGCATTTCCGGGATAAGTGGTGAACAGTCGTGGGAACAGCTTGAGCCGAATCGCCTCGCTGACCAGGGTAAACGACCCACTGATCAGTGACTGCGACGCAATAATCGCGGCGACCGTCGCAAAAATAACGGCAGCCATCGTTAAATTAGCTGGTAACATGGCCAAAAACGGATTAACGTTACCCTGCCGTGCCTGTCCGGGGCCCAAAATCCAAGCGGCTTGTCCGAAGTAGCTCAACAGTAAGCAGATTTTGACATACGGCCAACTCAACCGAATATTGGTCTTACCGACGTGCCCGAGGTCGCTATACAACGCCTCCGCCCCCGTCGTTGCCAGAAAGACGCTCCCTAAGATCAAAATGCCGACTTTATTGGCTGGACTAATCAGTAACATGCCGGCATAGTACGGATTGAGCGCCCGCAAAATCGTCCAATCGTGCGTCAAGTTCAGGAGCCCACTCAGGCCTAGAAAAGTGAACCACGCGAGCATGATTGGTCTAAATAGTTTACCAATAGTATTGGTACCGAAACGTTGCAACATGAACAAGCCCGTAATAATCGCCAACGTGATGATAATGATGGCTTGCTGGCCCGTCCCAAAGAGTTGCACGTAAGCTGGCACATCACGCAAGCCTTCAATGGCCGTCGTCACCGTCACCGCCGGGGTCAATGCCCCATCGGCTAATAGTGCGGCACCACCAATCATCGCCGGTACGACCAACCAGCGGGCCCGGTGCCGAACTAATGCGAATAGGGAGAAAATACCACCTTCACCATGATTATCCGCATTGAGCGCAATCATCACGTATTTGACCGTTGTTAGCAGCGTCATCGTCCAAAACACTAACGAGACCGCCCCTAACATAAAAGTTTCATCAACGGCTTGAAGACCGCCTTGACCGGTCACGATTGCCTTCATCACGTAGAGGGGACTCGTCCCAATATCGCCATATACCACGCCCATCGCCAATAACAGACCGGCGGCGCGGCGCTTACTTAACTGCGTCTGCTTACTCATGATTCGCCCATCCTTTCTACACCATCTGCGGGTGACTAATTGGTTCCGTACTGTGGGTCCAATTAGCTTACCTAACGCCTAGTGAAAAGGCAACCATAACGCAATCGCTATTCAGGGCTTGGTAGCTAGCCGGCAGTCGGTGGGCAGTTGCTACGGCGATGGGACTGAATGATGACTAATTTGGCTGTTAGTTTGGTCAGTGGCCTTTTGAGCTCAAGCTGATTCGTCGGTTAAATTTGCAAGTGTGACTGGTGTACTGGATGGCGTGATTTAACCGACCTCACTATCAAAATGCGACAGACACCGGTAGTTCCAAACCGGATTACCAGCAACAGTCAACGGAGAACGAAAATAGCCGCCGTCAGTGACCAAGATTTTTACTTGATTGCCAACAACAACTATTATCGCGCCAACATAAAAAGGTGTCTCAAAGCAAGTGACCTATCGACGCCAAAAATTATAGTGCTAGCAAAAAAAGACCACTGATTCAGCAATTACTCTGAATCAGTGGTCCGCATTATTAACCTCGGTCATCGCACCGAAATAGCTCAATTATGTAAATAATTTATCCCCATCGATTGACTATGATTGGAACGTGCGTTGTGGCCGTCGTCGTGTTCGGTCAGCTAACCCGATACTAATTTGTAACGCATTATCAACTCGGCGCATCGTTTGGTCATCCAAGTGCGTGACCCGATCTTTAAGCCGTTGCTTATCAATCGTTCGAATTTGCTCTAACAATACAACCGAATTTTTTTCAATCCCCGTATGGGCAGCGTTAATGTTCACGTGGGTGGGCATTTTCGCTTTTTGAACCTTGGCAGTAATTGCTGCAACAATCACCGTGGGACTGTAATGGTTACCGACATTATTTTGTACGATTAGCACTGGGCGCATGCCCCCCTGTTCGGAGCCCACGACTGGTGATAAATCTGCATAGAAAATATCACCACGCTTAATGTCAGCTGCAGCCATCGCCTCATCTCCCTTTATTCGATACCCAGATAACTGATAGTGCCCCAATATAACTATCTTGCTACTCATGATAGCATGAATCATTCACTTTTAGCAACCGTTTACCAATTTAATCCAAAGACTAATTGGTAGAAATGGCCTCACCTTATGTCTGTTGGGCGTTACCGAACCGGATTTTAGTTTATCTTTTTAGGCCAAACGCAGCCAGCTTAGGGCCGCTGGAACATAAAGTAAGTTAGTGTGAACCTGCAATGGTTGGTGCGCCCTGCGCTGGTTTTCCGGGATTTTTGACAACCCTCAAAATTAGTGTAAGACGCACAGAATTGTCACCCCTGAATCTCTAATTATTTAAAATTAAAAAGGCTCCAAAAAGTCAGCGCGACTTTCTGAAACCAATATTCACTGAGTTGTCAGCGGTATTTCGATTTTAATAACGTAAATGTTAGTCTAATCAACGTAAACTCGTGGCACCCGTGTGGCAAGTCCACAGGCAATTTCGTAGTGAATCGTGCCACAGTAATCCGCAATATCTTGTAACGTAATCGTGTTGTCGCCATCCGTCCCAACTAGCGTTACCTTGGCACCGACAGGAACCTCATGGGGTAAACGAACCATTAACTGGTCCATGCAGACCCGCCCAACGATTTCACAAAATTCGCCATCAACTAAGACGTGAAAGCCCTGGAGTCGGCGTTCATAACCGTCAGCGTACCCAATTGGCACCGTCCCGATCCATTCATCCTGGTCAGCCGTATACGTGGCCCCATAACTCACTGATTTACCGCGAGCAAGCCGTTTCACAAACGTCAACTGAGCGGTCAGAGACAGTGCTGGATGCAGTGGGTATGGGGTGCTGAGTTCCCGGCCAGACGGGTTCAGTCCATATAAGGCCACACCAAACCGAACCATATTACCGTTGCAAGCCTGATGCCACAAACTCGTCGCAGAATTCGAAACATGCACATACTTTGGCAGTTCATCCACTGCCGCAATCAGCTTCTTCCACTGGTTCAATTGGTGCGTAAAGTAGGTGTCATCGGCTTGGTCCGCCGTGGCAAAGTGCGTAAAGATACCTTCAAAATCAAAGGGTGACTTCGACTGGCGAAGTGCTGCGACCGCCTGAGCTAATTCGGCAGGCGTTTGAAAGCCGATGCGGCCCATACCAGTATCTAGTGCCAGGTGAACGTGTAACGGTGTGACGACCTCGTTAGCCGTCAAAATTGCGGCCGCTGTTTTGAGCCACTCCTGCGTTCCCACTGCGAGCGAGATGTCTTTTTCTGCCGCTAGCGGTGCAAATTCAGGTTCTGTAATGCCCAACACTAAGATGGGTTCGGTGAGCCCAGCAGCCCGCAAGGCCAGTGCTTCATCCAAAATAGCGACACAAAAACCAGTCGCACCGGCTTCCTTAGCTGCCTGTGCCACTTGGATGATGCCGTGGCCGTAACCATTGGCTTTAACAACTGCCCAGAGTTCCGTTAGCTCATCCTTTTGCACCATTTCTGCACTAATATTTGTCTTAATTGCCTGCAAATCAACTGTGACTTGCGTGTGGCAGTGTTCCCCAATTACAACCATCACAAATTGCCTCTTTCCAATATAACTTGTGTCATGACGAACGTATCCGTATGCGAAATTGAGACCCAGGCCGGCCCATCAAATGGATGCCGCGTAATCTCAGGTTTGCCATGCTGATTATCTAAAATTTCAATATCTTGAAACCCAACTGCAGCGCCAATGCCAGTCCCGTACGCCTTACTGTAGGCTTCCTTGGCTGAAAAACGTCCTGCCAAAAATTCAATTTGCCGTTTTAGCGGGTAACGTGCAAACACCGCTTGTTCAGCGGGAGTGAGGACCTTTTCAGGTAGCTTCAATCCCTTCGCCAAAATCGTCTGAATCCGACTTAGCTCAGTTAAATCGATCCCGGTCCCATAAATCACGCTGATCCCCCCTCTTTTACTCATTAACATGATTCATTGTATCAACGGCAATCCACCAGTTGAATTCTATTTCAATACTTAAAGTCAAAGGCGGCCAGCTTCCATTGAATTAGGCACTAATCTTCAGCTAATCCTGTCGACATTCGAATATCATAAATCATCATAAATATTATTTCAAAGTTTGCCTGAAAGACCAGTCGCCTAATATCGATGGTCAATTGCACCAAAATAAGTGGTCGTTCATCCGCCATTCGAGTGGCTTCCCGACTGGAAGGGCTGGCTGACAATGCTCAAGGGCGAAGTTCTTCTTGTCCGGGCGATTTTCCCGGGCTAGAAGAAGACTCGTATTTGAAATTGCGCAGTGCTTTTCTGCGTGAGTTCAAATCGATGTCCGCCCTGTTCCAGCGTTGTCAGCCAGCCCTGGAGGTCGGATTAGGACGCCTCATCGGCTGACGAACAAGCCATCCACTTCCTGTTCTTGCAATTCCAATTAACAACAATCAAACTAACTTTTCCGTCGCTTCAGGTTGATGTTTCCAATTTACCACAGCTACCGGTTGGATAAAAGGGGCAGTGCACGCAATCTTTTCACGTCAACATGAGTAATCGTTGTCTACAGGTTAAAATTTAGAAGGCGCCGGTCATCGCAGTCAGCCACTATATCCAATACCGTTGCGTCCCTCACTCGATTTTAGCATTAATGCCAACAAAAAAGGCCGAGCCTGCGCTCGACCTTTGGGCTTAACGGAACATTAAGCCGATTTAATTTGTGAGTTGACTTTAATCATTAGTCCGAATCGTGTAGCTCCGCTTACTGCTTTGCTTCCGACCGTCATCATGATTCCGGTTGTTGCTCCGGTTGTCGTCACGGCTACGACTCTTGTAACCGTTGCTCTTACGATCGCCACGACCATTGCGGTCACGATCGCGATTACGACCATTGTGTGAGTAGCCACCACGGCCGTTGCCATGACTGTTGTTCCGGCCACGGTTACCGCGATAACCACCACGACGGTTGTTACCGCCGCCCTTATGACGAGGTAATGGCCGTTCTGGCGTAATCTTAACAGGAACGGCAGAAGCATCGTCCTTGGTCAAATCATTTAACAAGGCCGCAACTAAGTCCGTTGCATCATACTTCTGCAAGAGTTCAGCAGCTTGTGTAGCGTACTTATCAGTTGAAGTCTTTGCAACCAACGTATCAACGTCCGCTTCGGCAGCAGCCAATTGGCCAGCAAAAGCTTCGGATTCAGTTGGTGGCTTCAATGGTAACATCCGCTTCTTGGTCAACTTTTCGATGACCCGCAAATATTCCATTTCGTTTGGTGTGACAAAGGTCAATGAGACCCCTTTATGTCCGGCCCGGCCAGTCCGGCCAATCCGGTGAACATAACTGTCAGGATCTTGTGGAATATCATAGTTGTACACGTGAGTCACACCAGAAACGTCCAGTCCCCGGGCAGCCACGTCAGTCGCAACTAAGATATCCAACTTACCAGCCTTGAATTGACGCATGATTTGCGTCCGCCGTTGTTGACTTAAATCACCGTGAATCCCAGCAGCGTTGTAACCACGTGCTTCGAGACCCTTGGATAATTCGTCGACCCGGCGCTTGGTCCGACCAAACACGATGGTGAGTTCAGGTGCCTGAACATCGAACAACCGAGTCATGATGTCGAACTTTTCAAATTCTTTGGCCTTAACGTAATATTGATCGACCGTGTCGGCAGTCATTTCTTTCGACTTGATCTTAACGTGGTGCGGTTCCTTCATGAACTGCACACCAATCCGTTTGATTTCTGGTGGCATCGTTGCGGAGAACAGCATTGTTTGACGTTCATCCGGCACTTGTTTGATGATTGATTCGATGTCTTCCAAGAAACCCATGTTTAACATTTCGTCAGCTTCGTCAAGAACTAACATCTTGACGTGGTCTAATTTGACCGTTCCACGACGAATGTGGTCAAGTAATCGACCAGGTGTCCCTACGATAACTTGAGGATTTTGTTTCAGATTTCTGATTTGGCGCCGAATATCAGCACCACCGTAAACGACTTGGACCTTGGCCCGTTCGTCTTTACCTAAACGGAAGATTTCTTCCTGAGTTTGGATGGCTAATTCACGCGTTGGTGAAACCACCAAAGCTTGAATGTTATGGTTGTTAAAATCCAAGCGTTGTAAGATTGGCAATGCAAACGCGGCGGTCTTCCCAGTACCGGTTTGTGCTTGGCCAATCACATCTTTGCCTTCTAGCACCATTGGAATGGTTTCGGCTTGAATCGGGGTCGCTTCTTCGTAGCCGGCCCGCTGAACTGCTTTAAGTAGGCTATCGGATAAGCCTAGTTCTGTAAACTTCAAATATGTTTCCTCCTAAGGATGACACCATGGGATTACTGACAGCTAGGAAAAAATCCGTTTCCCGTAAGACGCTGTCATGTAAGCCAACGGTCTGACTTTCAAATGGTACAACTGAATTATCATACACCGGTTATTCTAAATAAGCAAGCAAGGCCCCCGCAATGATAAGCGTTGAAATGACGTGTCAAAATTCATGTTAGCGTCACCATTACCTAGTCACCGCGAGGGCCTCTTAATTTAAATGGTTAAAATTTTATTTTTCAGGTGCGGCTTGCAAGGCAGCCAAGACATTTTCGAGATGAATGCCGTGACTCCCCTTCAATAGGACTTGATCATCAGCTTCAACCGCTGCCGTTAAGGCGTCAATCAGTTGCGGCTGTCGAGCCGTCGCGTAGTAGTGGATACTACCAGCCGGGTACTTATCTTGCAAAACTTCCGCCAAGGCCCGCATGTGTTCACCATTCAAGTACACACTTTGAATCGTGGCAGGATCTAATTCGCTTGCCAGACTCATGTGTAAGGCGTCCGATTGGTCACCCAATTCAAGCATGTCTCCTAAAACGGCGATGCGCTTGCCCTTGGTCGGAACGGCTGCAAATGCGGCCAATACGCGCCGCGCAGCAGTTGGGTTGGAATTATAAACATCACTCAAAATGGCTTCGCCACGTTGGCCCGTCAGCCATTCCGTCCGATTCTCAGTTGGCACGAAGCTCGCAATGGCTTGTTGTGCAGCGGCTGGTCGAATATGGAACGTATCACCAACTAAGAGTGCAGCCAAGGCATTGTTGACGTTGTAGGCGCCCATCATTGGAATCGTGTAAGTTGCATCCGGCCACAAGCTCGCTTTGAACTGTGTCTGAGCGCGACTGGTCGTGATTTCACTACCCGCTAAGGTGTTCGTCGCATCTAGTCCAAAGGTCCGTTGATGTTGACTCACTTCTTTGGCCCGTTCTTGTAATAGCGGTTCATCACCATTAAAGATGAAGGTCCCATCTTCTTTGAGTCCATGGACGATTTCTAACTTGGCATCCGCAATCCGGTCACGCGTGCCGAAGAATTCAATGTGCGCTTCACCAATCATCGTAATCACCGCAACATCTGGTTGGACTAAGCGGCTGAGAAAGTCGAGCTCGCCAAAATGGTCCATGCCCATTTCGACCACCACGACCTCGGTGTTGGGTTCCATACTAAGTAAAGTGACCGGCACCCCAATCTGGTTATTGAAGTTCGCATGCGTTTTGGTGACGTTAAACTGCGTACTCAGCACACTGGCAATCATGTCCTTGGTCGTAGTCTTCCCATTACTGCCCGTCACGGCGACGACCTTCGGATTGATTTTTTGTAAGTAATACTGACCCAGTTGTTGTAACGCGGTCAACGTGTCGGCGACCATAATCACCGGGATACTTTCAGGAACATTGTCGGCGTGGTCGCTGGCCCATAAGGTCGCAACGGCCCCGTGCTCGATTGCACTTTGAATATATTGATGACCATCATTGGCACCCATCAGCGGTATGAATAAATCCCCCGCTTGCAGGTGCCGGCTATCAAACGCCACTCCCGTTACATTGACGTCGGGCCAAGCCTGTTCGGCATTGACCGCTTCAACGGCCTTGGCAATTTCGGCAACTTGCATCTTCATATCGATTAAACTCTCCATTCATGGTGACCACTGTTCGGCCACCAACTTCTGACTAAGGTTCCACTTGCTCGAATCGTAGCCCCAATTCAAGCTACGCGCAATAAAATTATACCACTTTGACTACGGGTACTCTACGGTCAGGCCGAATTAGGCGACAATTCGGTTTGAGCGTCTAGCCCAAAAACGCCCGCTAAGATTAGCAGGGCGTTCATAATCAGCTTTTTAATTGAATCATATTACTGTTTTAATCTGCGAGCATCCAGACGAGCTGCCTGGACCGCCGCTGACGACTTGTTGCCACGATAGCGTATGCGTGGTCGCTGGTGGTTGGCCCGCTGACCTACGAATAGCTGTCGTAGCGCATCCGCCCGACCGATACTGGTGTACTGCTGGCAACTCTTACCTCACACTGACCAGGCTTCACAACTACCAATTAACTGATCACTATAAGTGTGGCTCAAAGGCCGTCTCATCATGAACTTGTAGCGCCCAGGTGCCAGAGTTCAAGTTGAACTTAAGGGTGGCCACGTTATGGGTCCGTCGATTCTCTCCGCCCCGCGCTGGGTCAAAGACTTCGATCTCATTCCCCGTCGTCTCCGTATGCACGGGGACTAGCAATTGCCGTTGGCGAACCATCGACTGATCAAAATAAATGAACAGTCCATCTGGCATCAACGCGACTAACTGCTTTAAAATCGCTTCGGGAACTCGAGGAACGCTGAGCGAACGCATGAACATCCGCCGACCGCGGTAAGCAGCCAACGTGTGGCGAACGATTGCGGCACTCAAAATATGGCTGAACGCCGAAATATAATAGAAGTATAGCTTGATACCACCGTTGCGCTGTTCCAAGAAAACGTAGCGATTGCGCAACTTATAATTAAATGGCGACCGAATTGGCCGATCCATGTGGCCTAAATAGAGCAATTCGGCAATTTCGGTGGCCGTCAGAAAGTCTAAGTCACCGACCTCATCATAGTCCAGCCACTTAACGGGTAACGAGTGACTTTGGAGCATGTAACGCCGAATTTCATTTTCATCATTAATGACGTTCAATCCGGTATGGGCATTGACCGCATGTTCGTTGTCATCAACGCCCACTAACGAAACTAAGTTCGCCGGGAGCCGCTTAATACCGTGTACAAAATCGCTCTGGTCGATTCCATAGGCAAAGACAAGATTATCCAGTTTTTCCAAATTGGCGTAAATATATTTGCGTTGCAACCGTCTCACTCTTTCAACTTTCTATTTAGTTTTATTATAAGCCGTTATTAACCTCAGCGCATTTTTTATTACATATTTTTTAGGCGGGCAATTCGGTCAGCCATCGGTGGGTGCGTCTCAAAAAGGTGCGTCCACGATTTCTTAGCCTTGAACGGGTCGGAGATATACAACGCGGCACTGCTAGGATCCGCTTGTTGCATCGGCTGACTGTCGTCGATTTTTTCTAACGCATTGATCAGACCCAGTGGATTACGCGTGAGTTCAACACTACCCGCATCCGCCAAGTATTCGCGGTTCCTAGACAGGGCCATCTGCACCAGACTAGCGGCTAACGGAGCCAGAATGATGACGACCACGGCAAGCACCATCAATAGGGCTTGGGCGCCGTTACTATCGCGATCATTATCACGACTGCGCCGACCACCGCCCCACCAAAAGGCATTCATGCCCCAGTTGACTAACAGGCTAATGGCCGCCGTTAAGGCCAGTGCAATCGTCTGTAAGCGAATGTCGTAATTACGCACGTGACTCATCTCGTGGCCAATCACGCCTTCCATCTCTTCACGATTCAACCGAGCCTGAATCCCAGTAGTGACCGCGACCGCAGCGTGTTCCGGATTATTGCCGGTCGCAAACGCATTGGGGCTCTCATCGTCAATGATAAATACGCGTGGCATCGGTACTTTAGCCACTAGTGCCATGTCTTCGACGATGTGCCATAACTCAGGATCATCGTCCGCATGATGTAACTCACGCGCATGATTCATATTCATGACGATGTCCGTCGACTGACTAATCATGAGTAACATATAAAAGCCGGCCGCAATCATGGCAATGATCAGTCCAGCCAGCGAACTGTTGAAAAAGACATAACCCACAGCGAGGCCGATGACGGCCAGTAAAACGACAAAAGCGGCCATCACGTATACCGTGTGCCGCTTGTTGCGGGCAATTTGCTCAAATAACATGGGCGTAACCTCTAATCTTCAAATGAAACAGTTGGTGCTGCTTTTTCAGCTTCAGGGACCGTTAAGAATTCAACGTCCTTAAAGTGATGAATTCCCGCAATGATATTGGATGGGAATTGTTGTAACTTCATGTTATAACTAGCGGCACTCGAGTTAAATAATTGCCGTGAATACGCAATCTTATTTTCAGTATTCGTTAACTCTTCCATCAGCTTGCCAAATTCTTGGTTCGCTTTCAAATCAGGATAACTTTCAGCTAAAGCAAAGATACTCTTCAACGAATTTGTTAATTGATCCGAAACTGCCATGGCCTGTTGGTGATCGCCACTTGGAACTTGCGTTAATTGGTTCCGTAACGAAATGACCTCAGCCAAAGTGCTTTTTTCATGCTTGGCATAGCCCTTGACCGTATTGACCAGATTAGGAATCAAATCCGTCCGCCGTTTGAGTTGCACGTCGATTTGACTCCAGGCTTCCTGCGTATACATCCGCGACTTCACTAAGCCGTTATAAATAACCACGTAGATTGCGATCAAAACTAAAATGACCGCCACGATAATTAAACCAACCATCAATAGACCCCCTCTAAATTTAGATCAACCTGAAACAGATTAACTTAAGTTATATTGTACCGTGAAATTCACTCGGACGGTATCGATACCCTCAAATTGTAATAATTGTTAATATTTGTTGTTAAAATGACTTGTAAAGGCCTTCTGAACCTGAGCCGGTGCCGACTTGAACGACCATTTTTGGACATACATTCCGCGAATCATCAGTCGGCCCGCTCCGGTCTTGTCACACGTAATCAACGTAATCAGCTTTTTGCCGGGCACGTCATCGATCACTTGGACATCCGTCGCCTTAATAAAGGTCCGTTGACTCGTCTTGTAAGCGTAAATCTTCTTCGCATCACTGACATAAATCATTTGACCAACCTTACTCTTGTAATAGAGTGGGCTAAATAGAGCGCCGTGCTTGATCATATGGTGACCGGCCAGTGCGTAGTTCCCCTGTCCCATCTTTTGATCAGCCTTCATCGTTCCCGCGGCTAAGGCGAGCGTCTCGTTGCTGACACCATTTCCAATCGGTAAGTATAAATCAATGGACGGAATCGCAATCGAACCAATCACGTGAATCGCGTTCTTATTCATGCGGGCTTTCGCGACCGTTTGAAAGTCCAACGATTTAACTTTTGAAAAGTTGAAATCACTCTTTTTCTTAGCATTCTGTTTGACCGTTTTGGTCGTGACCGTTGGTGAATATGAACTGACCAACCAACTCTTGATCTGCTCATTAAAAATCAGCGCCAACGACACTAACACTAGCAGGACAAAGACGCCCCGACCTAACCACTTTAACCCGGGATGTTGCTTGGACTTCATTAATCCCGCCTCCTAATTTGTTTACGCCCTTTATCAAAGGCCTTAGGGTAAATATACCTTAATTGCCGCACAGAATAAAGCCCCGAATTCGTTAAGTTGCGTCAACTTAAACGGAATTGCACCTCCGTCAGGGTTATCAGACTAAGTCGCGTGGTCAAAACTGCACTTAAATCAGTGCGATTCACCTACCCTTACGTGCTTCACTCATCAGTCTGAAATCAGCTGAACGGCAATGACATCAGTGTACTAAC
This sequence comes from Lactiplantibacillus sp. 7.2.4, assembly GCF_018991185.1. NCBI lineage: Bacteria > Bacillati > Bacillota > Bacilli > Lactobacillales > Lactobacillaceae > Lactiplantibacillus > Lactiplantibacillus sp. 7.2.4. Next base: position 2,061 of record NZ_JAGYGS010000022.1, on the reverse strand, counting down.
TGCCTTCATCGCAAATAGTTGAACACTGGTTGACCAACCGTCAGCTGACAATGCAACCTGAGCCGCCTCGATTCGCATTTCAACTTATTATAATCATAATATTTGCGTTAATAATCCAATCCTTGGTATGCTAGGCTTATCAAATACAGAAAGCAGGTTGGACCTATGGAAACGATGGTTAAAAACGATCTCACTCAACTGATGCAACAGCGCGACGACGGCCCCTTCATTGCAATCTATGGCAATACGGCCGTTGTCATGAACGACCTGAACCGCCGCCGCTTACAATTCAAACAATTAATTAACGACGCTGAAACCCAGATGGCCCACCACTTTCCAAAGACAGACTTTGCGCCTTATCAGCAACAGTTGACCCAACTGATCGATGATAACGCTTTTTGGCTTCAACACACGGGGCCTCAAACGGGGATTATTACCAACGGCCGCGATTTACACGTCTTTGACCTGCAATACCCAACCGAAAATCAAGTTATCGTCAATAGTATGCCTGCGATTCGTCCGGTGCTCGCCGACCGTCAACATCAATTTGATTTTGATTTGTTAGCGCTTAACGAAGATAGCATGGCACTCTATGCACAACGTGACGGTCGCTTCATTGAAATCGAGCTGCCCGCGGATGCCCCTCGAACTTTGACAGAAGCACTGGGTACTGAAAAGCGCGGCGGTGACCTGAATTTCAACGCGAGTCCGGTCCACGGCGCGAACTATCACGGCCACAACGCCAAAGCCGAAGAGCGCGATATTGACCAGCGCAACTATTACCAACAAGTTGCAACCTATGTCCAAGCCTACTCACAACGGACACAACGCCCACTGATTTTGATGGGCCTGCCGCATAATCAAGCTGTCTTTCGGGCAATCAACAAGAACCCGTACTTGTCGCAACACTTGATGATTGATAAATCGCCAAGCAACTTAACGTTAGGTGCCATGCAAACGGCCACTGAACCAGTTCAGACCAAGTGGCATACGCAGCTCGCCGACATCATGATGGAGCGCTACGACCAGGCCCAATCACGGCAACTCGCCATTGACGATCCCTTCGACATGATCAAACCCGCACTCAGCGGTCGCATCGACACCTTGATCGTTGCAGCTGACGCGAATGTCGCTGGTGGTCTGCCAACAACCACCGTCGAACAACCCGATCCCGTCGCCGCACCGGATAACCTAATCGATGACCTCGTCGATGTGGTGATGGCAATGAATGGCCAGATTCGCATCATCCCAGCTGACCGGATGCCCGTCGAAACTGCCGCTCTCGCCATCATGCGGTACTGAATTGACGTTTGCTTAAACTGATATAACCCGCCCGAGTTTGTGAGAACTTGGGCGGGTTATTTGGAGTTGTTCAGCTTCAAATTCTGCATCCTTTTCAATATTGAATACTTTAGGAATGGTTAGGACTGCGGAATCACCCACCAATCTTACTTTGATCTTCATAATGCTCATTGTGCTAGTTGGTGGATTCCTGTTCGTCAGCCGGTGAGCTCCAGTCGGGAAGCCGCTCGAATGGCGGATGAACGCCCACCTAACTTGGTGCAATTGACCACTGAATATTAAGTGTCTGGTCCTTCAGACAAAGTCTTAATTGGTATCATTGGTGCCTTACGACGTTTAGTACTGAGAAGATTACTGAGTATGATTCACTAAATACAATGACACTAGTCTTGAATTTAGTCCTTGAATTTAGTCGATAAAATTACTTGCGTTTATAATTTGAGATTCCGCTATCTCAAACAACTGGGGAAAGTTCTGACAAATTCAGTGCAGCTACTGGTCAGAAGCCTTAAAGCATGGGTAAAAAAGCTTAGCTATTGTTAGAACCAGTCTGACAGTTGAATATCAAAATGTCCGTGTACCCAGTAACCAACGACTAATCCAACAAAAAGTTGGGTCCATAAGTGTCCACCTTTCGAATACCATCCCGGCTGGAAGGTATTCTGGGCAAGGCTCAGTGGTGAAATTCCACTTAGCAAGCGTTTTGTGCTTGGTTAGTAGAAGACCAGTATTTAAAACGTGGGTTGTCGGCTTAAATCT
>NZ_JAGYGS010000021.1:0-53207 GCF_018991185.1 Lactiplantibacillus sp. 7.2.4 | reverse complement strand
AAAACGCCGCCCAACACAACGGTTGGACGGCGCCAGTTGGTTATACTTTATTATCGCATAACTTATCGATTTTAGTGACGGTTCCGCTTCGTTTGCTTTTCAGCATCGGATTCGTCTTCCATGCGATCGGTCAACGGGTAAGTTAACCGAATCAAACTTGGAATAATCGTTGGGATGGCGAATACCAGGATAATCAACCCAATGATAACGACCATCGCCACTTGAATCAACGTCAAGACACCGGATGGCATCAAGGCGGCAAATGTCCCACTCAGAATCAGGGCGGCGGATAAGACCACGGCACCGATTACGGCAGAAGCTCTGACGATTCGAGTGCTTGGTGTAGCAGCCGAATTATCAAATTCACGATATTTCATCATCAGGAAGATACTGTAGTCGACCCCAAGGGCAATCAACATGATGAACCCGAAGAATGGTGTGTTCCAAGTCAACATGTCTTGACCCATGAACCAACTACTCAACATCCGCGTGATACTCAAGGACATAATGTAAGCCAATAACAAGGTCCCTAAGATGTAGAACGGTTGTAATACGGAACGTGTGATGACCATCAAGGCAATCAGGATTCCGACTAACATGATCGCTGCCGTCCGAATAAAGTCACTAGAAGCAATTGATTGGGTATCGTTGGTTTCAGATGTTTGACCACCAATGGCAATCGTTGCACCGTCTAACGCAGTCCCCTTCAAGCTATTTTCAGCTTGTTTTTGAATTGCCGTTACCTTATTCATCGCTGACTTCGAACTTGGATTTTCATTCAAGACGATCGTCATCTTCGTGGCATGGTTATTACCAGACATATAAGCCTTCAAAGCAGACTTGTAAGTCTTACCCTTCAAGGTACTCTTTGGCACGTAGTACGTCTTCGAAGCCGCAGAATTCTTCAACCCAGTCAAGTAACTATTAGCTGAGCCAACACCCTTGTTGATCGTCTTAGTCCCATCACTGGCAGTCTTCAAACCGTCTTGGAGGGTCTTCATCTGACCAACTAAGCTTTGAATGCTGGTGTACATCTGTTCGTTACCTGAGGCAACTTGGGAGGCACCGCTGTTAAGCCCGCTTACCCCACTGACTAAAGTAGGCACTTGCGAGTTCAAACTTGATGTCCCACTAGCTAATTGAGAAGCACCACTGTTCAATGTTGAAGAATTTGAAACTAATTGATTAGTCCCAGAATCTAAGGTACTGATGGCACTGGTCAATGTAGGGATTTGTCCCTGTAAACTAGTCAAACCACTTGAAACTTGAGAAGCACCACTATTAACTTTGTTGGCGCCAGTAGTAGCGGTTGATACGCCATTGGTATACGTATTCAATTGAGAGGCTAGAGAGCTTGCCCCACTTTGGAGTTGAGTCAAACCACTTGAAATTTGTTGGGAACCATCTACTAATCCATTCGTTCCATTCAACCCAGATTGAATTTGTTGCATTCCGCTAATTGCAGACTGCAATTTAGCAATCACTTCCAGAGAACCATTATTGGCTTCAATGGATTTAGTAGCTAATTGGTTTAAGTCAGATAACTTGTCCAATTCACTGCTTAATGACGAAAGTTCTTTCAAATCGTCAGATAAATCAGAGCTCGTTTCATTCATGGTCGTTAAGTCTTTTTGCAATTGCGTTGCACTCGTTTCAGTCGAACTAATGCTTGACGACATTGAAGAACTTGCACTTTTAACTTTTTGATTAATCTGTTCACCGGTGGCTTTCAAAGCAGCAGTCAATGCGGCAGTTTGTTGCGTCGTTAATGCTGTTCCACCATTTTTATTGACGGCAGCAACAATTGTCTGAATGTCGCTCTCGCTCAAACTAACAGAGCCAACTCCAGATGCCGAATTTTGCAAATTAGATAATGCATTTTGCAAATTAGTTGCGTCTGTCTTAACAGCCTCACCATTTTTAGAAAGCGTCGATGCAGTTGTCGTAATTCCACTAATATCTGGCACAGAAGTTGAACTAGCCGATGATAAGGATTCCATCGCTTCATTTAATGAAGTTAACCCTTTTTTCAATTCAGCCAACTTTTGTGTATTAGCAGTGCTAGTTGCACTTGAAACACTTGAGTTAACGCTGGTTTGCATCTTTTGAAGCCCTGCAGTTAATTGAGATGCACCTGATTGAAGTGACGAAACACCACTTGTCAGCGTTCCCGTTCCACTAGAAATCTTGGACTTATAACCATTCAGCGTATCCAGGCCAGAACTCAGAGAAGTCGTTCCTCCAAATACTGAACTAGCACCCGAAGCCAGCTGATTAACACCACTAGCCAACGTCCCAGTCTTACTATTCAACTGGTTCAAGCCGCTGTTAACCGTGTAAACACCATTGGTATAGGTAACCAACCCACTAGCAAGTGAACTTGACCCGCTTGCCAATTGACTAGCACCACTAGCTAAAGTCCCGGTCTTACCGTTTAAAGTGTTGAGACCTGATGAGACTTCATCCGCCCCATCCGCCAACTTCTTAGCTGACTTAGCGCTATCAGACATATTTGCACTCTTCAGCTTACTGTTGGCGCTGTCCAGGCCACTGCCAATCTTGGTTAGGCCTTTGCCGGCACTCTTCATACCGCTAGTGACCGTGCCTAATTGATCATTGACGTACAATTGACTCACTTCTGAGCCACCTGGTTGAGTGACTGAAGCGACCGTTTTGACCCCTTTGACCTTTTGGAGCTGCTTGGTCAAACTGTCGATGAGCTTCAAATCTTTTTCATTATTTAAAGCATGGTCGGTCTTGATATACAGCGTTGATGGTTCGGCCGTCCCTTTGGAGAAGTGGTCCTGGACGACTTTGAAACCTTTCTTCGCTGGGATCGAATCGTTCAATTCAGCTAACGTATCATAGTTCAATTGATTGTTGTAAGTCAGGATGAATGGTAATGAGACTCCTAACACAACGACCAACGCGATGATTGGGTAGCGCACGGATGAAGCAGCGATACCGTGCCACATCTTACTCGTACTCCCACCCGCAAACTTCTTGGTCGGCCAGAACAACCGTGGTCCTAACAAAGCCATGAAGAATGGGTTCAAGGTCAACAAGACCAACAGTAAGATTGCAACGGCAATCGCAACACCGACCGCTGACTTGTAGATTGAGAAGTTAGCGAGCCCTAGGGCACTAAACCCAATCAGTAGTGACGACCCACTGTAAAGGATCGTTCGTCCGGCAATCTTTAACGCGCGCCCAGTCGCGGCGACCGGACTATCGCCATGACTGAGTTCTTCTTTGAATTGATCGAACATTAAAATGTTGTAGTCGGTCCCAATCCCGAACAGCACCACAACCATGAAGACTTGGGTGAAGTTCGACAATGGAAAGTTAAATTTATCAACTAAGTTCATCACAACGCTCAGCGAAATGATGAATGAGACCCCGACTGACAACAGCGAAACTAATGGTGTAATCGGTGACCGGAAGACCAAGGTCAACACAATGAAGATGAAGATAACGGTAATAATTTCCGTTTTCTGGATCCCGGCTTCCGTCTCTTGAGTGAAGTCATCATTTAAGATGTCACTCCCTGTCACGTACGTCTTGACACCAGCGGTCTTGGCGCCGTCAGTAATATTCTTCGTCATATTCGCGACAGTTTGCTTTTTACCAACCATTAATTGTAACAATTCGGTTGATTTATCCTTCGAAATCAATTGCTTCTTAGCAGCGGCATTATCGCTGGCTGCCGTCATTGATTTCACGTGATACTTCGATTTCTGATCTTTGAAGTGTTTAATCGTCCCATCGATTGCCTGCTTCTGATCAGCGGTTAATGGTGAATCACCATTATTGAAGACCACGACCACTTGGCGCGTATTATTCTGGTTGCGCCCCCAGTGATTTTGGATAACCTGTGCAACTTGACTCTTCGCACTACTTGGTAGCTTGGTCTGACCCTTGTCGCGGACCAGACTGCTGATATTTGGCAAGAAGATGATGGCCGCTACCATCACGACTAGCCAGATAATCGCTTGAATTGTAAAGCGTCTACGGCTCCCTTTCACTCTGTATCCCTTCCCTTAACTCAGATTCTTAAAACGACATCGTGACATTTAATCAACAATGTGTTTAAATAATAACAACATGTTAAATGAAAACTGTTGTAATTTCAACCAACAATTTTCATAAAATCGTCATTAAATAAACAAATAAACAGTGTACTGTTCAAATAATGGGGTGAACTTCAGTGGTAGGCACTAAAAACAACCGACGTTCGCAAATGACCGAACGTTTAATTCAAGATAGCTTAATCAATCTGCTCCAGCAGCAATCACTCGATGAGATTACGGTGACTGCGGTCTGTAAAGCAGCCGACATCAACCGGGGGACCTTCTATGCGCATTATGAAGATGTCAAAGATTGCATGAAGAAGATGGAACAAGACGCCACCGAGGAATTACTGGCGGTGATCGATGAACATCTCAATCCCGACTCACTACAAGCCATTCTGACGGGAATCTTCGAAGTCGTTAAAAAACGGCATGCCGTGACTTCCTTCATCTTAACGACTGACCAAGACTTCCTGATGAGCTTCATGGCAACTACGAAACGCGAAATCTTGGCGCACAACCAAGCCGAAATCGCCGGCATCGGTAACCGTGAAAAGGAATACATGTTTGAGTATTACATCAACGGCATCATCGGCGTTGTCCGTTACTGGCTAAAGACTGGTCTACATGAGACGCCGAAAGAACTCGCCCGGTTCATCAATGACTGGTGGTACCGGGGCAAGCCCATCAATAACCTCACGGAACACTAACTTCGACGGGGTCCACTGGCTCGCTAGTTAAGCAAACTAACTGATGTGTCACTATATTAAATTAATTATTGTTTCAATACCTTGATATTTATCTGACATATTTAAAGTAACATGGACCCCACCAATCTAAAAGCAATCTAACTTACAAATTTTAAAGCCATGATTAGCATACTAATCACCGCACCTGACCACCTTAACCGCCGTCAAGTGCACAAAAAAAAATCCCTAGCCATTTTTCAACAAAATGACTAGGGATTTTTCAGACTTCCTTTGGAGGGGTCTTCGGTTGATACATCCGACGTTTGATCTCATCCATTTCTTGATCCAGCTCAGTAATTAGCTGCGCCTTCTTCGTCAATGAGGCTCGTAAATCGGCCTGATGTGGGACGTTCTTTTTATAATTTAATTCATGTTCCAACGACGCCCAGAAGTTCATCGCAATCGTCCGGACTTGCAATTCGACCTCGACAATACTTGGGCCATCGACCGTATAGACGGGAACGCCCAGAATCAAATGCAAACTTTGATAGCCGTTTGCTTTCGGATGGTGGATATAATCCTTCACCCGTAAGACTTTAATATCTGCCTGGGTTGCCAACAAATCTTCGACCGTTTTCACATCGCTCAAGAAGCGCACAATCAGCCGAATACCGGCAATGTCATGTAAATTGTTAAAGACCGCGTTCAATGTCAGCGGCAAGTGTTTGCGTTGCATCTTGCCGACGATGCTTTCCGGCGACTTGATTCGGGACTGCTTGCTGTCAATCAAGGCATAGCCGTAACGCAGCTCATATTCACGACTAATATAATCTAACTTATCTAAAACGAGCTTCATCGCCACTTCATACCGTAACGAATAAGCTTTCAACTGATCAACAGCTTGCAAAAGTTCCGGGGGTGCTGGCAGAAGCTGGTCATTATCCGCACTTGCTTGGGATTTTGTTGTGCTCAATCAATATCGCTCCAATATAAGACTCTATTCTCTCTCGATCCTGCTTAGCGGATGGTCACAGTCCACTCACGCGCAATCTGGTCATAGGCAATCTGATAATCGTCTTCACCAACTTGGTAAGCCAATTGCCCATCTACGTCCTTAAAGTCACTCGGAATGAGGCCGTGCCCTTCCAATACGTTCAAGTGGCCAACGACCATTCGATCCGCTAAGAAATTTTCAAACCGCTGCCAAAAATTTTGGAAACTCGCAAAATCATGCACGTCAAAAATCTCATTACGTAACACTTCAGCATTAAATTCTAGCCGAATCCGTACACTTTTCAGCATCAATTGGGGCCTCCTTTATTCCGGTTAACCCACAAGGCACCGCCATTTCAGTGATGCTGTAACCAACCTTTTACGTGGGACTACTTCAATAATAAGACAATCGTAGCACCCAACGCAATGCTTGATTGATGCCATCCGCAATTCTTAAACACAACTTTAGGTCCGACTTAATTGATTTTACGTTTTGGATTCAAGAGGTTCATCGGGTCAAACAGCGCTTTGATCTGGTGCTGCAGCATATCCACGTCCTCGCCTAATTCGGCATTGTTCCACTGATTCTTCAACATGCCAACCGCATGTTCACCCGAAATCGTGCCACCAAGTGCTAAGGTCTTCTTGAACATTTCCTGTAACGCGATGACGACTTTTTCTGGGACCTGCTTCTCCGATGTTGGCCAAACGAGGGTCGGATGAACGTTACCATCACCCGCGTGGCCGGCCGTATAAATCTCAACGTCTAGGCGCTGGGCTAAATCTTGAATATAGTCCATCAGCGGTGCCAATTGTGATAACGGCACTGCCATATCTTCCATAATATGGTTCTGACCCGCAAAAACGGCTGGTAGCATGTCGCGCCGTAACTGTTCGAGTTCGGCCTGCTGCTTAGGCTCAGTCGTAATCGTAACGTTGCTAGCGTGTTGTTCGGCCAATAATTTCTGGACGACAGCCATGCTAGCTTGGCCACCATTATCGAGTTTAAAAATCAACATCGCGGCGCTATCCTTAGCATAATGCGTCTTCTCATAGCGGTCCAGTGCGGCCACCGTATTGCCGTCGAGCGCTTCTAGCATCGTCGGGTAAACCCCTGAGATGCGAATCGCCGTCACCGCTTTGGCCAGCGCCGTCATGTTATCAAAGAAGGCCACGCCCATCACGGGAGTCCCTAATGGAATCGGCAGTAACTTGACCGTCACTTCCGTAATGATCCCCAGCGTCCCCTCTGAACCAATCATCAACTGGGTCAGATCATAGCCAAATGCTTGTTTGAGTGTCCGACCACCAAGCTTGATTTCACGACCGTCAGCCAGTACGACCTTTACACCTAACACGTTATCCTTGGTAGCGCCGTACTTGACGGTACTCATACCACCCGCATTGGTCGCCACGTTACCGCCAATCCCAGAGATTGGTTTGGAGCCTGGATCAGGTGCGTAAAACATGCCCTGTTTGCGCGCTTCTTGGTCTAAATCACCATTAATAACGCCGGGTTGTACGACCGCCACTGAATCGGCCTTACTGATTTCGATGATACGATTCATCTTGGCTGTTGACAGAATCACACTCCCAGTCAGGCCATCGGCACCAATCACCGTACTAGTCGTCTGGTCTTGCGGAATCACGGGCAAATGATATTTGCGGGCGACGCGGAGCACACCTTGGATATCCTGCGTGGAATGGGCTTCCACATAGGCCAGTGCCAGCCCACTGTCGTCATCCGTTAACCGGGGACTAAAGGAATACTTCGTCAGTGTTGCCTGATCGGTGAACACTTGACCATCCGTCACTTGGGCGGTCAAATCCGCTAACACTTCTTCATCTGAAAACGCGCGAAAGACTGTCAAAATACAAGACCTCACTTTATTTAATTAAGTTCAATGTCAGTATAAGCCAAGAATCCGTTTTCGACATTAATACTGTCCGCAAGACGACCGCCCGTCTATTCGCACAGTTTCCAATCCAATACTTTTACGTGGTATCTATTTTTTGAATTGCGTACACTCAAAATAAGTATTTTCCGGCGGCGTTTGAACCGGGTATGCTAGTGATTGTGAATCATTGCAAACGGGTCGTTAATACGGGGAATTAGCCTTAACGACCTTCATTAAGGGAGGATTTGAACATGCGGCATTCAGCATCTTCAAAATTACGGCCGGTGCTCATCACGGTCGGCATTATCATTGTCATCATCGCCATTGCACTGGGTGTTATCATTCGCCAGGCGCAGGCCCGCTACCAGTCGACCATCTACACGGGTAGCAGTAATACCAAAGTCAATCCGACAAAGCCCCTCAGCATCCTGTTGCTCGGGGTCGATACTGGGGCGGACGGGCGCATCGACAAGGGCAATTCGGATACGATCATGGTCGTCACGATCAACCCCAAGACGAAAAAGACCGTCATTACGAGTATCCCCCGCGATACGCTCGCTGAGATGGTCGGTGACCAAGACACCAACGTGCAAAAACTCAATGCCGCTTATAACATTGGCGGTTCCAAAATGGCGAAAGCCAGCGTCAGCCAACTGCTCAACGTTCCCATCAACTACTACGCTACCATTAATATGGGCGGCCTCAAGCAAATCGTGAATGCGGTCGGTGGCGTGACAATTACCAGTCCCCTCAACGTCTCATTCGACCACGTGACCGTCACAAAGGGTGAGCACCATTTGAACGGGACTCAGGCCCTGGCCTATACGCGGATGCGTTACCAAGACCCGCAGGGTGACTATGGCCGACAGCTCCGCCAACAACAGGTCATGCGCGCTGTCCTAGCCAAGCTCGCGCAGACCAAGACTTATAGCCGCTATGATCAATTGCTCACGTCGCTCAAAGGCAACTTGCAAACAGACTTGAGCTTTGACGACTTGGTCGGCCTGGCCACCCACGACCGTGCAAACATGAAGCACATCCAATCCACACAAGTCGTCGGGTTGCCCGCCTGGATCAATACTAGTTCCTATCAGATTTTGACGACTAAGACATTACAACAAACGTCGAATCGCTTACGGACCCAATTAGGACTGAACACGCAGACTCTCAGCAATATGGAGACCAAGTTAAATGCCGCTAACACGGTATATGACGGTAAAACCAATCTCAACTACGATACGCAAGGGCTAGATAAGATTACCTATACTGACAATACGAAGTAACCCTGATTCCAAAAACGGATGGCAGCTCGAAGTCGTGTGCTTCGAACTGCCATCCGTTTTCTAGTGCAATCAGCTGTTAAAATTCTTCATTGAAATAAGAAATAAGACGTTAGAACTGGTTGTTAGAATCAGTCGCCGACATCGTAACATATATATTTACGCGGTGTGCTAGTTATTATTTAGAATTAAAAATGATTGAATCCTGCTATTTCCAAGTTCAAAAGGCTGCCAGCTGAGACCAGCTGGGAACAGTGCGAGTTTGCGTAAACCTGCTGTTGTAGAGACGTCCTAGTCCGGCTTCCAGGTATTTCTGACAACGCTGGAACGCGATGGACACAGATTTAAGCCGACAACCCACGTCTTAAATACTGGTCTTTCACTAACCAAGCAAAAGACGCTTGTTAAGTGAAATTTCATCGCTGAGCATTGTCAGAAACACCTTCCAGCCTGGATGGTATTCGAAAGGCAGACGCGTGCGAACTCAACTTTTTCTTAGATTAGTCGTTGATTCATAGTCCAAGGTCATTTTGACATTCAACTGTCAGACTAGTTTCTAATGATAGCTAAGCTTCCTAACTCATGTTTTAACTTTTCAAATCAGCAGTTTCACTGAATTTGTCAGAACTTTCCCTAATCGTTTGAGATAGCAAAGCCTCAAATTATAAACGAAGGTAATTTATCAACTAAATTCAAGACTAATGTCCGTTGAATCTTGCGAAGAAAATTCAACTGATTTTTTTAGTGATTAAGTGTGATAAAGCATTATTGAGGCCAATTAAAAGTTTGCCTGAAGGACCAGTCCTTAATATTCAGTGGTCAGTTGTACCCAGATAGGTGGCCGTTCATCTGCCATTCGAGCGGGTTCCCGACTGTAGGGGTTGGCTGACAATGCTCAAGGGCGAAATTCTTCTTGTCCGGGTGGTTTTCCCGGGCTAGAAGAAGACTCGTATTTGAAATTGCGCAGTGGGTTTCTGCGTGAGTTCAAATCGATGTCCGCCCTGTTCCAGCGTTGTCAGCCAGCCCCGGAGGTCGGACTAAGGCGCGCATCGGCTGACGAACAGGACGCCAACTTGTCATGATTGAACCATTGAATCATGACAAATTAACTAGCACAATGCGTATATATTTAGTAACATTGACAACTTTCACGATTTACTTTACATGTTACAAAATTATGATAGCGCAGGTATTGAACACAACGACCGCGCTGGTCATGCCAATAACGCCCCAATCACAATCCCAACGTCCTTAGCTGACCCAATCCGCCAATTGTGTGACCAAGCCACCGGTATCATCATTGAATTCGTATTGCACGTCGCCACGAGCAGCGACCGCCCGATGCTGACTGACCCGCAAATCACTCAGCCGAAAGGTCAATTCCAGTGGTTTGAAATTTTGAACCGAGCGAATCCAGATATAGCCTGCTAACCGTTGCGCTTGCACGAAAAAATAACGCTCAGTGGTCGTCGTTAAATCAACTTGTTTTAAAATCCCCGTCTCCATCATCGCTGCACTCCCTTCATCTATTTTTCACCATTAAATATAAGCGCTGAAACGCGTTTCAGGTCAAGGGGGCACACTTATTTATTTTTAATTGAAACTTCAAATATTACATTTTAATAACACTAAGTAAAAAAGCTAGTCAAATTAGTCAAACGGTTGTACTATAATTGGTGACATTTACTGATTAATATTAAACAATTGAAACCATCATAAAGGAGCATCCTGACCATGAGCCAGCTCGACACACTGCATCCCCAAGCCTACTGCTACTACATTGAATTAACGGGTAACGAACGCCCGGAATTACTCACCTCATTAACTGCTAGTGAACAGGCCCTCGGAGAATGGGAGCGTATCCATGCCGCTAAGCTCCCGACCTGGCGATTATGGACGAACGCTAACGCGGACACGATTCGCTACACCGTCGCCCACGTCATCGCCCGTAGCGCTTTACCACAAAACGCCTACTGGTTACTGCAATATAAAGGCGCTGACCATGGTCATCCGCGGATGCTGCACCCGCAGTTTCATACGCGGTGAGCTTTGTTGATTCGCTATGGCACTACTATCTGAGATGATAGTTGGTTTGCTGTTCGTCAGCCAAAAGCTTGCTTGTCCGACTGGATCTTCAGGCAAACTTTGAATCTGTAAAATTCGTCAGTATGGTATTTCTAACATTTTTAGAAACGGAAGGTGCACGATGACGACGAGAACTGATACCAATAAAACCCAGTTGCGTGTCTCTGTAGCGACAGCTGACTATGATACGGCTAGCCAGTTATTTCACGAGCTCGGTATGGATATGACCACAGCAATCAATCTCTTTCTGAAACAAAGTATTGCGGTAAACGGATTACCCTTTCGACCACACCTAATCACCAACACTGACAAGGCCATTCGTGAAGCCCATAGCGACCAAGTTCAGCACTTTACTAGTGAGACTGACTGGCAGAGTAGTGTCCGTCATGAACTTAACAAGGCTGACTAATTCAAGACCAGCCTGTGCCATGACTTGAAGCATGTCATAATATCCGCAATCTTATAGACACGTTACACAAAAACACCACCACACAAAAACACCACGCCAAACCTACGACAATCGTCGCACTGGTCTAAGCGTGGTGTTATTTATTTTCAGCAGTTAATTAAGCTTCAACCGTTTCGCCGGCAGCTTCCTTAGCAGCGAAGGTCTTTTCTTCCTTAACCTTGTCACGATCCAAGGCCTTGAAGAAGAAGTAGTAGATGGCACCGTCGAGCACGATATTGACAACTTGTAATACCGCACCAGAGATGTGCATCGTGGCTAAGTAACCAGAGATAATTGGCGGCGTGGTCCAAGGAACCATGACCCCAACCGTCTTAGCAACTAAGCCGGTCGACATCGCAATATAGGTCGTCGTAACGTTAACTAATGGTGCCAAGATGAATGGAACGGCAATCCGATAGTTCATAACGATTGGCAACCCGAAGACGATTGGTTCGTTGATATTGAACAATGCTGGTCCAATCACCAACTTACCCAAGGTCTTAAATTCGGCACTCTTCGACACAAAGGCAATCATGAAGGCTAACCCCAAGGTCGCACCTGAACCACCCATGTGAACGAAGTTATCGAAGAATTGTTGCGTTACAACGTTTGGCAAAGCTTTGCCCGCCTTAAGTGCTTCCGCGTTTTGTGACATCGCAGCCAACCAGATTGGTTGCATAACCCCAGAAACCACGTTGGCACCGTGAATCCCGAAGATCCATAAGATACATACGACGAATTCGGCAACTAAGGCCCCTGGTAACGTATTACTCAATAAGCCCAGTGGTTTAGCCAAGACGAAGGAAATCACGTTAGGAATGCTGTGCATTGGTGATGCTTCGACGGCTAACCGGAGTAACCACATCAAGAATAAGATAATGAAGCCAGGAACTAAGGCTGCAAATGAGTTGCTGACAGCCGGTGGCACACTATCTGGCATCTTAATCGTCCAGTTGCGGTGAACCATGAAGACGTAAAAATCAGTGATGAATAACCCAATCAACAGTGCGGTAAACAGACCAGCAGAGTCCAGTTGAGTTAAGGGTACCCACAGTGCCCCTGCCTTATCCGTGTTTAACGGAATCGTTAAGAACCAAGCGCCTAACGAAACGATTGACGCGGAGATTGGGTCGACCTTATAACTCTTTGCCAAGTTATAAGAAATCCCGATGACCGCAATCAGTCCCATAATATGGAACGATGCGTTGGTTGGATATTGAACGATCGTTGCCCAGTTCGAACCAAAGGTATTCGCCATAAAGGTTTGATAGCCTTTGATTGGGAATTGCGCGATAATCATGAAGACCGACCCGATGATAATCATTGGCACCGCGAGTGTCATCCCATCACGTAACGCAATCAAGTGACGAGAACCCGCGATTTTACCAAAGAATGGGACAAGTCGGTCATTAACAAAGCTCGACTTATTGTTTTCGCTCATGTCGTGACCCCCTAGAATAATTTAATAACCTAACGTATTCAACGGACAGCTGATTTTAAAAGACAGAATAATTGATATACCAAACGGTCAATGGCCAGTTAACCGTTTACAAAATTAAAATCAGCTCTCACTGAGTCGTCCTGTCATCTGACATTTGTACCCATGAATACGTTTCCTACAATTTTCATTATACCTGTCATCACGCGAATGTATACCCTTACACTTTAAATTGGAAGTTCGTTCCAGATATCGGAACTTGTTCTATTTTTGGAACATGTTTCACAAATTGGTCACGAACTTAATTCAATGGTTGCACGATCATGGCTAATTGCTCTAAATAATAGACGACTGGCAACTGTGACAAGGTGCTCCCACCGCTGACGGCTTGCACTTCCGGCGTGTCATAATTCAACACCACGTCCGCGATTCCCGCCAGCGTCGAGTGACTGCTAGCGGTAATTGCGACTACCTTGGCCCCATTTTGTTGGTAATAGACGCCCTGTTCATTAATGTCCTCGGACTCCCCAGAGACGGAGAGTACCAAAAAGACGGTGTCCGATAAGTCTTGTGGTTGCCCAGTGTCCGTCAGCATTAGACTATACAGGCCAAAGTTGGCAAACAAGTGACTGCCATAGGTCGCTAAGCCCGCACTGGTCCCGGCTCCGGTCAAAATCACCATCCGCGCTTGCTGCAATAGTTCCGCCACCTGATGGAGTTTCGCCGTCACATCAGGTAAACTCATGTGGTCAAAAAAGGTCCGCATTGGTATCACGGTCCGCGCCAACGGTTGGGTGGCATCTTGCCGCAATTGTTCCTTGAGCGTGAACTTGAATTCCGCGTATCCGTCGTATCCCATGTGCTTTAAAAAGCGCAGAATCGTGGTCGCCGAAACGTGGCTGTGGTCTGCGAGTTGGCGAATCGTCATGGTGCTCACTTCAACGGGATGGCCCACAATATATTTATAAATTTCTATCTCCAACCGATTGAGCTGTTGGACTTGGTCGTACGAAAACATGGTTTCACCCCATTAAAATTGATTGGTCTATCTGATAAATTGATGTCATCACTTGGATTAGTAGGAACAAATTCCACTTATTTATCGCCCCACCGGCCGTCAATCTGTGGTTTGATCTCGATATCGCTCATTTCTAAGGCACAAGTGGCCACCGCCGCCGTTAGTTTGGCCGTGAATTCAGCGGTCTTGTAGGGGGAATCAACGGACCAGGTTTTAAAGTTCGGCGTGCGATTGATTCGGCCGAGTGCGGCGATTGCTGGCACTTCCTTCGTGTCGACTGCCGGGGCCGACTTCTTCACGTTGACGTTGTAGCCATAGTGCCCACTATGATAGAGTGCTTGCATGGCATCACCAAAAAGTCCCATCTTACTCACTTACTTTCCGTTTTATTAGTCCAATTTTAGCATAAGTTCTAAGGCGCTTTCATTGCGCATGCTAATTATCCACAAAAATAAGTCAAAATATCGGAAAACCATCATAAATATCCGCTATAATTGAGGATAAATTATGATGGGCTAGTTGGGATTTTCCGGTCATCGCCACCCTGCTAGCTGTGATTGAATCCTCTGGAGGCGTATATCATTGAAAAATACGATTTTAATTGTTGAAGATGAGGACAGCCTATCAGGTTACCTCACTAAGGAACTTCAATTCGAAGATTTTAACGTCCTGGTCGCCGCTGACGGTTTGGCCGCTATGGACACCTATCAGGCTCACCAAAACGAGCTCTTACTCATCCTATTAGATTGGATGCTGCCCAAGCTGGATGGTATGGAAGTCCTGCGACGCATTCGCAAACACGACCAAGTCCCCGTCATCATCATGACTGCCCGTGATTATGTTGGCGATAAGGTCGCTGGTTTAGATAACGGTGCCGACGACTACATTACGAAGCCGTTTGAAATTGAAGAATTACTGGCACGGATACGGGTCATTCAGCGGCGGGCTGAGAATCAAGTCGAGCCTAACCAGGTCTATCAGCTTGACGATATCCAACTAGATACCAAGGCCCACCGCGTCACGAACGCTGGGGAAGAAGTCACTCTGACGCATCGTGAATATGATTTACTACAATTCTTCCTCGCGCACCCGGACGAAGTCTTTACCCGTGATGACCTACTCGACCAGGTCTGGGGCGCAGATTTTCTCGGCCAACAGAATGTCGTGGACGTTTACGTCGGTTATTTGCGCAATAAAATTACCACACCCGATGCGGCACCATTGATTCAAACGGTGCGTGGCGTCGGCTATAAGCTAAGGGAGTCGATCACCAATGCCCAAAACTAAGGACACGCCAACGTACGAACAACTGATCAATCAAGCGATTCGCCGATTGATGCTGACCATCACACTACTCGTCAGTCTGATTACCTTGATCATGGTCGGCGCCCAACAAACGCTCAATACGACCCGTGAAGCCCGTGATTTGATGACCAGCCTCAATCAAGCCAACATCAAGGACGTGCCGAGCTTTGTTCAGTGGAACAATACGACGACGCGCAATACCAAGCAGCCCGCATTCATCCGGGTGACGACGAAAAAAGCCACCTGGACGACGGCAACCAAGACTAAGCGGACAATTATTACGACCCCGTCTTCCAAAGCGTTCTTCGCCAAGCACCAGACGAAATTAGTCGGGCCACTGGTCTATGTTCAGGACTTCGGTTTCTTCTTATCTTATCAACAAAAGGACGGCCATAACACGTACCAGCTGTGGGTCAGTTTGCGGCGACTCTTCAACAGTCTCTTCATCTTGATTCTACTCATGATTGCCGCACTCGCGCTTGGAACCTGGTGGGCACATCGGCTCGCTGGTCGTCTGAGTGAACCGACCATCAAGCTCCTGCACGAGACGCGCTACACGTCCAATAATCCTGACAGTGACCAGCCGACCTTGGATGTGCCAGCCAGCCCTCGAGAAATCAATGATTTAGGGCGTGCGTTCAATGAACTGCTCGTGACGCAAAACCAGCGGCTGCAACACGAGCGCCAATTTATCTCCGACGCTTCTCATGAACTGCGGACACCAATTGCGGCGATTCGTGGCAATCTCAGTCTGATTCGTCGGCGTGGTGACGCCCATCCGGAAGTTATGCCCGAGTCATTGCAATTTATCGATGAGGAATCATTGCGGATGCAGCATTTGATTGAGAATTTACTCCACTTATCACGTGCGGATCGCGCCAAGCTCACCTTGACTGACCAAGACTTATCGACACTACTACTGAGTCTGGCCGAACACTACCAGCCGTCCATTGACCAACCACTCGACCTTGAAATCGATGCTGGGATTCACGTTCAGGGTAATGCCGAGATGCTACAACAAATCGTGGTGGCGCTCTTGGATAACGCCCACAAGTATTCTCCGCATGACCAGCCAATCACGCTGCGGTTGCACCAAACGGACACCGCTATTGAACTGGCAGTCGCCGACCACGGTGATGGCATTCCGGACGACCAAAAACAGGCCGTTTTCCAGCGCTTCTATCGCGTCGACCAATCCCATTCGCAGGCCGTCGAAGGTAGTGGCCTAGGCCTAGCCATCGTCCAACAATTAGTCACATTGAACCAAGCAACGATCAAAATCAGCGATAATCACCCAACTGGCAGTATTTTTACCATCAGTTGGCCCGTCGCGAAATAAGTCTTCTCAACTAGTTTTAGGGTTATTTCAGCCTGAAAACTAGTTTTTTTATGTCGTCAAAAGGCCGTCACGATGCGGGATTGGTCGAATCTAAGTGCTAATCTAAGAATTTCTTAGATAAAGTTTATGGTAAGTCGATAGTTACAGCCGCACTTTGCCGGTAAACTATAGTCATTCAATAAATAAAACAACCGATGCTTAAACATCAATTCATTAATTAAAAACGATTAAGCCAACCGATTAAGGAGAAATCAAATATGTTATTAGATACCGACCCTAAAATTAAAAATATCACCGCCGTACAACTGGTCAAGGTGACTTATCCGTTGGTCATTGCTAAGACTGAAGACGGTGAATTCGTCAAAGTTAAACTGAGCGACGACCAATTACAAGATCCCTTATTCTGGGATACGTTAAAGAACATTCGCAAGTCGCAGCTCTGGGTGCCGCTTGGCCGCCACTTCCATCAGTTACTTTCCAACGACTGGTTAATGCCAGCTGCTCAGTAAACCGTCCGTCTCACAACCACGATTATCACTTAAAAGGAGTTCGATCATCATGAAAAACACATTCAAAAAATTAACGTTAACCTTAATGGCCGCCGGAACACTTTTTGCCACTTCAGTTTCCGCTTCCGCTGATACCACCGCTACTAGTCATTCTGAAACGACTTCCACGACCCTCGTCAACAAAGTCACCCGCGATACGGACCTCGCCACTGGTGGGTCAACGACGCAACCTAAGCACGTTTTAACGCCCAAGCCAACGCGGCTAGTGGTCAAAGCATCCACCCAGAACCAGGTGTTAGCCACGATTGATGCTAGCAGCCAAAGCATTACCAAGATGAAATACCTGACCAACGCCCACTAACCGGCCTCGTTTCAAAGCGTCCACCCCGTCCCTAGCAACCCGCTCAAGAAAAGTGTGCATCACAATAACTCATGTAAGGAGGCCTCGCGATGAGTCAATTGACTAAGGCAATCACCCGCCAACTACAACGTCAATACGCCGAGCCCGTCTTCAAAGCTAGTAATGGTACCTGGTATACCGGGGCCGACATCTTGGAAGACTTAGTGTTGTGTGAAACCAGCCTACAACAACAAAATGTCCACGCGGGCCAAGCAATCCTGCTGAGTCCGATGCAAGCAATGACGATTCCGAGCTTACTCCTGGCGAGTTGGCAATTGGGACTGACGGTCACCCTGACACCGCCGAGTCCCCGCCTCCCCGAACTCGCCCCGCAAGTCTACGCGGCAATGGTCTATTCACCGACCCAGACGAACCAACTGGCGACCAAGCTTGACCCTAGCGAAATCAGCGTGCTGACCTTGATTTTAAATACCGCCCCCAACTTCGCCTACTTGGTCCACGACCACGCCCAGCCACTCGCTCGCCACAGTCAGCCGGACTTGATTCTCCCAGCCAGTCAGCTGCAATTCACCCAGTCCCAATTGCTCAAGCTAGCTGAACACGGCCACCCCCGCGAGCAAGTCGCTGATTTGTACGATTTTGAAACCGGGCTACTCCCTTGCCTGACCGACCTCATCACCGCGACTCCCATCACGATGCAGGCAACTAAAAACGCGTTTCTACCAAATTAAAGGCAGAAACGCGTTTTTAGTCGGTATCATTGATCCACGCAGGTGCTGACTTAATCAGCTGGCCTGGTGTTACTTAACGATTCCCAAAGTTTGTAAAATCAGATAAATGTTCAAAATAATTAAGATGACGGTCACGACCCACGCGGTCCACTTGACCCACGCACGGTTGGTGAAATTCCCCATCAATTGGCGATTGCTGGTAAACATCACTAGCGGAATCATCGCGAATGGTAAGGCGATACTCAGGAACACTTGTGACATCGTCAGCAAATCTTCAATCTTCGCTTCATTACCATGGTAGTAAATCGCGAAGGCCAGCACTGGTGTCACGGAGATCAACCGGGTCAATAACCGTTGGGCCCAGAGTGGCATCTTCAAACGGATGAACCCTTCCATGATGATTTGCCCAGATAACGTCCCGGTAATCGTGGAACTTTGCCCAGATGACAGTAACGCGATGGCAAACAACATGCTGAGTAGCGGACTGGCAATCGAACCGACGACCTTACTATCGCCCAGTGCGTTGTATAAATCAACGAACCGGCCAAGGTCACCATTCGTACCGAAGAACAGTGCCGCACCCAAAATCAGGAGCAAACTGTTCACAACGAACGCAACTGACAATTGGATATTCGAATCAATCGTCGTAAACTTAACGGCTTTCGCCACTTCTTTTTCATCACTACGGTCAACTTGCCGCGTTTGTGAAATCGATGAGCCCAAGTATAAGTTATGCGGCATCACCGTTGCCCCAACGATCCCCAATGCTAAGAAGAGCATCGACCGGTCGCTGACGATCCGGCTGGTTGGGACGTAGCCCTTGAACATTTCTGGAATGTTGGGCTGTGAGATAATTACTTCGTACAAGAAGACGAACAGAATCACGGCAACCAAGGTCGCCACGATGGCTTCGATCTTCCGGAACCCTAACTTCATTAATAGCAGTAAAATCAAGACGTCGGCGGTCGTAATCAGAATACCGACGATCAGTGGAAATCCGAATAATAGCTTCAAAGCAATCCCAGAACCAATGATTTCAGCAACATCGGTCGCCATAATCGCGAGTTCTGTGACGATCCACAGAAAGATTCCCATTCCTTTTGACGTTCGTTCCCGTGTCAGTTGCGCTAAATCTTTACCGGTCACGATCCCCAACCGGGCCGCCATGGCTTGTAGCAACATGGCAATTAGACTTGATAACAGAATGACTGAAAGTAACGCGTATTTATATTGTGACCCACCGGCAATTGACGTGATCCAGTTCCCTGGGTCCATGTAACCAACTGCAACTAGCGCGCCCGGTCCAGTGTAGGCAATTAAGGTTCGCCAGAAATTGGCATCCTTAGGGACCCGGACACTCCCATTGACTTCGTCCAAGCTCTTACTATCGGCACCCGTTGAATGAATCGCCTTTTCTTCGGCGGTCTTCATCTTGGCGTGATCCTTCGTTTTTGCTGATTTCATTATGAAACCCTCTCTTCTATTGGTTTAGAATTCAGGTTGTGGACTACTATGTGATCCTCAACAGTGCGGCCCTTAATTGAGCACTCACTTTAATTCCACTTGGTAGTATAGCACCATTAACCTATTAGTCAACTATTATTAATTATTAATTTGGCATCCCTAAAGCTTGCTACGACGCGGTGTTATCACTTTGTAAGGGGATACGCCGTGGGCTCAAACCGTTAACTAAGAAATCGCTGAGATAATGCACCACCTGTTGGTCACTCAAAGTGGCGGCTTGCGGATACAGGACTTGCTCGACCAAGTACCCGCCAATCGTTGAAAAGACCAATTGTAAAATCATGTGATTGGGCCATTCAACGAGCTCACCAGTTGCTTTCAGCCGCTCCATGGCTTCAGTGGCCTGTGTTAAGATTGCCGGTGAGACCATTCCTAACACGGCAGCACGGTCCTCTGCGTTATTGAAGAACTGCGACAAAATCACCGCCAAGGACGCCCGGTTACGCGTCACAAACTTGACTCGGTCGCGAACCAGCGCCACAATAAAGGCTTCTAGCGTCTGATTGGGACTGTCCAACACCGCTTGGTCTAACGTATTCAACATCGTGGGCAAAATATTCTTCACGATTGGCTGCATGATTGCATCTAAAATACCGTTTTTATTAACAAAATTATGAAAAATCGTACCTTCCGCAACGCCTGCCCGTTCGGCAATCTCGCGGGTTCCAACTTCCTCATAGCCTTTTTCTGCAAATAAATCGAGGGCCGCGGCTAGAATCTGCCGCTGGGTCCGGGTAATCCGACCATCCTTGCCCAAAGAGGCCGCATAGTAGGCTTGAATGGTTTCAATTTCACTCATGGTCATAAGCTCCTTTTTTGCAGTGACTGCTCATTTTTGGCACTTATATCATAACTGATTCGGTTACCCGAAACAACCTTCAAGTTAAAAGTTACATGATACCTTCCCATAATCTTGTTAATTGCTTTTATTAACGAATCTATTTATAATCGTAGTAATCAATTAAGTTACAGGAAGTGATTTCATGCGTGTTTCAACCCGGTTTAGCGACTCGATCCACCTATTGGCCTACATTAAAATTTACGCGGACACTCGCTTAACGAGTGACGCCATCGCCGCAAGTATCGAAACAAGTCCGGTCGTCGTACGCCGTCTGATGAGCAAGCTCCGCCAAGCTGGCCTGCTTACAACGACTCCCGGCACCGCCCAACCCGCGCTAGCTAAGCCACTGAGCCAAATCTCACTACTCAGTATTTTCTACGCCATCGAAGGCGACAAGCCACTGCTTGCTGTCGACCCCAAGACCAATCCCGACTGCATCGTCGGTGGCAATATTCAAACCGTCCTGAAGCAATATTATCAGGAAGCACAAACTGCCGCCGAAGCACGCCTAGCCAAGACGAACTTGCAAGACGTCGTAGATAATATCCTGGTCGAACAGGCCAAGAAGGATGCGCGCCAGTAAGTTGGCGTGACTTGGCATGGTGACGTATGGTTGATTGTAGTCAGTAAAAAGGACCATCCGTGTTGTGGATGGTCCTTTGCTTATTTTATGGCTCATGATAATTTAACTAGCACACTGTGTATCGTAATATAAAAAATAAAACGTTAGCACGGATTTCACACCATGCTAACGCTTTATTTGCTTTTCCCTTACAGACCCAAACGATCAAATTGGATAACCGAATCAGGAATGGACCGTATTTCAATTTCGATAGGTTCGTCTTTGGAAATCAGTAAGGATGCGGCGCCAGACTGGGAGTTTGAGACATAGGAAACATCAAAAACAACCCCTAGTCCGCCAAGTTGGTTTAATAAGTCAAATGCTGTTGTGACTCGATACGCTAACAGGTGCATAAAATTATCTTCATCGTCAGAATTATCAACGATTGACCAGAAGCTATCGAAGCCATTAACACCTATTTTTAAAAAATGTGCGAGAACTGCTTGATTTTCATTCATTAAAAGGACGCCCTTGGATGATAGATTGTGTTCACACGGCCGATAACCGCTGTTAATATTAACATAACTCGTTTGAGTTTGAACGTTGTGTTACCTCTGAACATTAAAATGAAGCTCACTGATTAATAAAAAGTGCCCAATTATCAGACGGTTTCGTCCAACAATTAGCGCACTTAAAATTTTTAAATATTAACCCTACTTCGGCTGTTCATCATCCCCGTAGTATTCCGGCCGAGCAGCCTGAATGGGGTGTGCTTGTAGCCAGGTGATAATTTGCTGGCTTAAATCATCCGTCATTGGTGCAGCGGCCGCAATCTGTGCCTTAGTAATCTGGTTGACATGAATTCCAGCAGTAATCGTGCAACTTCCCGGCAACGACGACTGCAGGCGCTTCGCCATTCGATCCGAAATGAAGTTATCCTTGTGAAAACGGCCATCGTGACTAGGAAATTTGACGGTTTGGGCCGGCGTCGTTGCCGTAATAGTGGGCACATCACCGATATGCGGATTGGTGCCGCCCGTAACGACAATCAACAGGTCATATCCGATAACCTGAACGGTAGCTTGCATCTGATAACCTGCTTGTTCAATCGTAAAAGTGGGCATGGCTAGTCTCCTTCCCAACGGCGATCCGTTTCATTATGAATATGGAAGGCATCTAAGATTTTCATCGTCTGATGGTTAACCAAGTCTTGAATCGTGGTCGGGTGGTTATAAAAGGCCGGAATCGGTGGAATGATTTGTGCACCCAACTTGGCTAATTTCGTCAGGTTTTCCAAATGAATCACACTTAAGGGTGTTTCACGTGGAACAATGACGAGTTTACGTTGCTCCTTGATCGTCACATCGGCTGCACGTGAAATCAAATTATCGCCAAAGCCGTAAGCAATTCCGGCAACGGTCTTCATGCTGGCTGGAACGATCACCATACCGTCATTTAAAAATGAGCCACTCGCGATTGCCGCCCCCTGGTCGTTAGCACGGTAAGTCGCATCCGCCAATGCCGTCAATTGTGCAGGTGAGTAATCCGTCTCGAGCTCCAAGTTCTTCTTCGCCCAAGCACTCATAACTAGATGCACTTCAACATCAGGGAGTTGGTGTAACTTCTCTAATAAATCAACGGCATAAATCGTTCCTGACGCCCCTGTAATTCCGACAACAATTCGCTTCATCCTGACACCCTCATTTCAATTATTTTATTAATCCTGCTTATTAATCCTCACCCTTATCATAACTTGTCCCAGAGCCGTGAACAAATCGTGTTTCGACTGGTTAATATTCTATTTTCGAATATTAACGTTTACTGGGCCACATCCGCCAAACAGTTAGTGCGCGGTTCCCGGCATTATATTATAATAAACATGTTAATTATTTGGATATAAATTATTCATTGAAGCTGAAATTACAGCTTCGACGGGGGGACCTCATATTGAAGCATTTTAAATTACTCATGTTGGGATTCGGACTAGTTTTGACGCTAGTTTTAGTCGTACAACCAGCACAGGCTAGCCGCACTTATCATCGGACACCAACAACAGCCATCAGACACCAGACCTACTATACAACTAATAGTACGTCGCATACTTTTAGAGCTAATGATAACTATAATCGGTGGACGTTCAGAGCGAACCATAACTTGAAGAATTACCGTAATACGGCTTGGACCGCAACGCAGAAGACCTACATTACGAAGGACGGCAAACGGTGCCTTTATTATTGGGTGCACAATGGTGCTAACGGGGCTTCCGGATGGATTTGGCACGGCTTTCTCAAGCCAATTAAAAATTCACAAGCTGCGATGGTCTCGCAATTAAACGTCGCACGTAACGCCCGCCAAATCGTCACGGTCGTCCAATCAGGCAAATCAACGGCCACGCTCCGCTTATGGGAAAAGAATCGTGGCTTATCTTGGCGTAATACACTGACTGCCAGCAGTCGGATTGGTGGCAGTGGTATTGGCTATTCACGCGAAGGCAGTAGTCGTACGCCTATCGGGACTTATCATCTGAGCTTTGCTTTCGGTAAAGCAGCCCATGTTCGGACGAACGGCATCGGTTACCGGCAAATCCAGAAAAACAGTTATTGGATTGAAGACTTAAAAGACCGCCAGTATAATACCTGGCAAAATCGCAAGTGGGCGAACAATAAGAATGAACATCTAATTGACTACACCAAAGCGGCACCGCGTAATCAGTATCAGTTGGCAGTCGTCATGGATAATCATGGACAGAATAACGGCTCCGGCTTCTTCATTCACGTTCGTAATCAGTGGGCAACTCAAGGCTGCGTCTCCATCAGTTTAGGAAACATGCAAAAGTTAGTCAGCAAGCTAAGCACACGGGCTTACGTCACTAACGTCCAATATGCAACGCAGCTGTTAAACTACTAAGCTACTGATTCATAAATTAATCACGCTTTACAATCATCTTAATCGAGGTAAATAAAAATGTTGTTGCTGACTGAGCGGTCATCAACAACATTTTTATTCTTACGGATAATCTCTGACTGTGCTGACGCTAATTACAAAGCAACGATTTTCAAGATAGCTTCCTGAAAACCGTTGTTTTTTAGTGTGTATTAGTGTTTGTTAACCATCGAGAAGAACGTCTGATAAACGGTGCTAGCCGTATGCTTACCATCATGCGGGGCAAACTTCTGCTTGAATGCTTGGTACTTCTCACCATAAGTCTGCCAATATTGATCACCTTGGCTGATTTCATCAAACAAGGCCGATGCACTCTCGACTAGTGGCCCCGGCACTTCCTTAGTAAAGTCGAAGTAAACGCCTCGCAAGGTCAAATACTTCTCCAAGTCGTAGCAGAAGAAATAAATTGGCTTGTTAGTATCCAAATAATCAAACATAATCGATGAATAATCGGTAATCAGCATATCGCTCGCAATCATCAGTTCCTGAACACTCGGATAATTAGAAACATTAATAATGTTATGCCTCATCGCTTCTGGAATTTGTAATTTTGAAGCGACCACCACGTGTTCACGCATCAACAAGACATAATCGTCACCCAATTGACGTTCGAATGCATCAAAGTCTAATTGATTATCTAGAACAAAACGGCCATGTGACTTTTCATAATCTCGAAAAGTTGGCGCATACAAAATCACCTTTTTATCCGCTGCAATGTCTAATTGTTTACGAATTTTTTGCCGCGTTTCTTCCACGTCATCCGCAAAAAATAAATCATTCCGCGGATAGCCTTTTTCAATAACGGGGCCCTCATATTGAAATGCCGAACGGAAAGCCTTAGTCGCGTATGGTGACGGCGATACTAAAGCGGTCCACTGGTTCTTAGCATGCGTCACCCGCTTCAGATAACCCGGCTTGCGACCGGAAATAACTTCCTGGTCATGCTGCATTTTCTTCAACGGGGTCCCATGCCAAGTCTGCAGGTAGGCAGTCCCCTTACGCTTCGTCAGATAGGTCGGAAAGTTCTGATTATTAATCCAATACCGACTAGTAGCAAGGTAGCGATAGTAATCGAAGGATAGTCGCCGGACAATCTTCGTATTGGCATTTGCCTGCAGAGGTTGATTGTCTCTCGACACCCAAATGTATTCTAAATCCGGATACAAGTTGACCATTGCTTCATAAATGACCCGCGGCGAATCCTCGTAGCGTTTCCCAACACTACTTTCAAACATGATTCGGTTGGGCTTCACGGCACTGAAATGTGACCAGAACCAGTACAAGAACTTCATCGTTGGAAAATATAACTTACGCGTACGCCGGAAACGTTGCTGAAGCTTCAGATAGAACACATCACTGCGTACTTTTTCTTTGACGGTCTTATCTTGCAACTGGGTCACGGCACTAAAAATCCGGTCACAGGATTGTGTATCCCGATGTGCAATGAAGCGGTCAGCCTTCTGAATATCCTGTGGTCGCATCGCAAAGTCCTGGGCACCATATTGAAATAACTGATCAAAAATCTGATCGAGTGAATCCGTAATCGGCCCTGGTAATTCCTTATCCAAATCAATATGAGAAGTGTATTGACCAATAAAACGTTTTCGGTCAAATTGATAATAAAGTACTGGCCGATGCAAAAAGCTGAAATCAAATGCAACACTAGAATAGTCCGTCAGCATCATCGCACTTTCTTTGATCAACACCTGCACATCTACCTCGCCCTGATGAACAATCGTCACTGGGGCATCTTTAAAGTAATCGACGTAGGCTTGCATGTTGGGATGTAAACAAAACACGATTTCCATCTGGTAGCGTTCCGAAAATTCTTTCAAACGAGCATCAAATAATAACTCACGATAGCGCGCCAAATACTCACTCTTCTCAAAAATTTCGTCGTTAGTGATCCAATCGCGCCACGTTGGAATAATCAGTAACTGGCGTTTGACGGGCAAATCGTTTTTAAACAAGCTATCAAAACGCGCTAAACCCGTCACTGCGACTTCCTTATCATCATAGCCTAAGTCAGATACCGCAATTTGCTTTTCTTTTTGTGAGCTCGTGATAAACAAATCTGTATAGAACCCATTCACGACGGATTTGCCATAGAACGGGGCAATATTCTTCGTTCCAAAGACCCCGTGCTGTAAAAAGATTCGTTTGGCATGAATATTCTGTTCATAAGACTTACTTCGAATGGGATATAGAAAGTCCGGATGATGCGTCCCGCAAATGTACTTAGCTTGAATAACCTTCTCGAAATGTTCGGCTGAACCGAAGTCGATCACATTTCCAAGTGGTTCGACATTCTTGCGCTCAATCGAATCTTTGCGGATGACATAGTACGCTTCAACTTCCGAATGCTGTTCACGCAAATATTTAAAGAATCGAAAACCGTTGTCCTGAGCCTTATACGACCGCTCACCAATAATCCAGATATCGCGGTCCGCAGCCTGCTTAGCAACGGCCCGCCAGTGATGCTGGTGCGCTCTAAAGTACGCATAGGCATCTTGCTGATAAGCGTTGAACGTGAACGACAAATTCAATCCTTTGATTGTAAAATACGGGACCAATGACAGCCACTGTTTCTTGGCTGAATCCTGTAGTGCGAGTTCACCCTTCATCGTATAGTTGGTAATAAAGCGTGGGTTACCAATTCGGAATTTTAACGGCGCATCGGTACCTGCTAAGTGACCGATGAAAAATAAGTCCAAGCTCAATTCGTTGGATTGATCCAACTGTTTGAGGTAGTCACTCAATTCCGCCATGGTCAGTTCAATTTTGTACGCATACCGATAAATGCGTGAATATTTGGTCTCGACCGAATGATATTCGAAGGACCGTTGATACGTCTTTTCACCGCTCCGCTCAACAATTGCCATCCGACAATCAGCCAGTGGGAAAAACAGGGTATCAAAGAAGCCTTCAAATGCGACCCGGTCTTCTTGAACTTTAATCTTCCGAATGACTTTATAGTTCACATAATGTTTCAGACTAAGTTCACGGTCAAGTAGGAATGCTAAGGCGTTCTTTTTCGTCACATATGGTTGTAGATAGTGGCTGTGCTCAGCGTCCCAAAAACGCTCAACATTCGCTAGCTGCCATTCTCGCCGAACTGGAATTCGGAGTGAACGGTCATATTCACGGACTTCACCAGTCGTTTCATCTGTATATGTATACTGGTGCATCATCGTAAATTTAGTTGCCACATCATCAAGCTGTTGGTCATCCACCATTGCGCTCAATGTTTGCGCTAAGTCCAACGTAAACCGGTAGTTAACTGCATCATCTTCAACACTGAGCACTTCTTTATTTAAATAATATGATTGAACATGATTAGTGAGAAGCAATTGTAAGTTCTCAAATTTACTGTTCTGAGAGGTCTCAATCACTAACTTACCAGAACTAATCGCTACCGCCATCTTTTTCAAACAGATTCCCTCCAAAATTCCAGCGCCACTTACCGCTGTGGTGTTGAGCCATGTTTCATTTATAATTTTGTTGTTTATTCAACTAAAACACTATCATTATCTAACGTTCCACAGAAGTCACTGATTTCTTCTCACAACTAACTGCCTCCATCAACGCCACGACCCGTTCACTAGCGGTTCCCTTTTCCCACGTCGTAAATTGCTGACGGAAGGCGGTCATTTTAGTCGCGTATGCCGGATAATTGCCCTGACTTAAGAATTGTTCCAAGGCACTGACGAAATCCAGTTCGTTCGTGACGACTGGACCGGGGACCTTGTCATAGTCAAAGTAAAAGCCGCGAATATCCCCTTGATAATGCGCCAAATCATACGGGTAAAATAACATCGGCCGATTTAAAATCGCATAATCAAACATGACAGAAGAATAATCCGTAATCAATAAATCACTAATTAAATATAAATCATCAATATCTTCATCGACACAGACTTTAACCTGCGCTTCAAAGCCATGGATATTGATTGATTCTGCCACTAAATAGTGCGGCCGGATGATGAGCACATCATCTTTACCCAAAGCGTTAACAACTTTGCTCAAGCTAAAAGGCAAGTTCATTTTATACATACCCTGGCGAATGAAATAATCATCTCGCCAAGTTGGCGCGTACAAAATCACTTTACCTGTCTTGTGACCAATGATTTTTTGCTTAATTGCTGCCAAGGCTTGTGGATTCTTAGCCTGATTCACTAACCGGTCATTGCGCGGATAGCCATAATCCAAAAATTGATTATGAAAATCAAACGCCCGGCGAAAAATATCCTTAGAGAATTGATTAGGTGCAATTAAGTAATCCCACCGCCGACTTTCAGTGGTGAAATTCTGACGATACTGTTCCGTATCCGTTCCCGGCATGGAGACGTTCGGAATATCAATCCCGAGTCGCTTTAACGGCGTCCCGTGCCAAGTCTGAATATAGGTCGTCTTCGAATTCTTGCGCAGCCAATATGGCAAGCGCGCATTTAAGACCCAGAACTCAGCGACCGGCGCCACCCATAGCCATTGCAGGGAAAAACGGGGAATAATCGTCATTTGCGGGTATTGGCGCTTAGCTTCAGCCAATAAACGCTGCTTAACGCCCCAGACTAAATGCCAGTCAGGATGTGCCGCTTGAAGCGCTTGGTAGACGTACAACGGATTATCCGTTGGTACCTTACCATTAAATGCTTCAAATAGCACGACATGTTTTCGCACTGGGCACAGGATCGCAATCAAATTGAATAATTTGCGATAAACAAGGCTGATTATATTTTTTACTGCCATTTATTAACTTCTCCGTTCAAGCCTAATCCTTTTTGAAGTTCAAATCCTTTTTAATCTTAGTCGTTGAGATTTCTGGCGTCCGTGGTAGGTAGATGACTTCAGCATCCGTTTGTTCACCGACAAAGTCAAACTTACCTGTCCAGTCATCCCCCATTACAAAGCGGTCAATCTGGTATAATTTCACATCGCTGACTTTTTGATCCCATGACTTTTCTGGAATAACTAAATCGACGTAACGAATGGCTTCAAGCAAGGCCTTCCGCTTTTCATATGAGAAGTAAGCTTTTTTCTGTTTGCTTTCCCAGTTGAATTCATCCGTTGACAACGCAACAATCAAATAGTCCCCCAATGATTTTGCCCGCTTCAGCAATTCAATGTGACCATAGTGTAATAAATCAAATGTTCCGTATGTGATAACACGCTTCATAATAAAACTCCTCCTAAAATCGATATCAGTATAGGCATTAACAAAACAATTATATCATGCAATACCAATCATACCGAATATTATACAAATTTTGTTGGTGTCAACTTATGAATTAGACAATTATTGAAAGACTAATTTCATCCAACCTCCATCGTTATCCCATTATATCAACTTAGAATCAATCAGATTAAGAAATTTCTAAAATCATGACCAATAAGTTAGCGGCACTCAAATTATCCCCGCAACTTAAGGATTCATTGCGCCACTCCCCCTATTTTGGCCTATAATTAAGGCAGTGTATCAATGGGAGGAATGTCCATGGCAAAACGTCGTATCACACATGATCCACATCAGTTTGTTAACACCGCCGCTGACCGTCGTCGACTACAGTTAGCCGTTCAACTCGCATTACCCACAAACGCACACGTCTTAGCACGTAATTTTGCGCGGTCTAGTGCCAGCTCATATTGGCTACTTATGTTGACGCAACCGAATCACGCGACGCCGCGTTTTTTGACATTACGTATCGCCGACCACTTGCTCTGGTTAACGAATCATGACCAGCTTGTAATTAGTTGGGAAGCCGGTAATTTTACCGCGGTCCAGCAGACCTTGCATCGCCAATTGACGCCGGAAACGTTGCAGCGCTACAGTTATCAGTTCACGACCACTGATATCATCACGCTCCGACTGATTCTACACCTCGAGCAATATCAATTAATCTGGCTGATTCAGCTGGCGCCGGAAATTGCCAAGGCCTATAAGAACCAGCACCTCGACTTACGCGATGATTTTGGTCAAGCCAAATTACTGTTAGGCAATATGAATAATAGCAGTCTTCAGCTGGTGCCTGTTAAGCAACCAGCATTTCAGAACCGGCTCAGCCAATACTTCGGTCGCAACCTGTTATTTTCACAGTTCACCAGTCACCATTTGTTACGGCTATTGCCGACCAATCAATGGATTCGGCCACTACTCAAAGTCTTGCCACCGACGCCCAATCTCGAGCAACAGCTGTCAACGCTGTACGGCACCGACTTTGTCCGCATCTACGTTGAAGCCATTCGTCAACAGGCCCGGCTACAAGCAATCAGTTCCTAAAAATAAGACCCCCGCTACTTTTGAGCAGGAGTCTTTTGTTGATTCAACCGTCAAACGCTATTTTGCGGTCGCCGAGGTTGCCGGTAACATTTTGTCAGAAAAGCCGAATAAATAAACTAGGATCGTCGCAATCAGGAGGGTGCCATAGTGTGAGATCAAGTAGCCATAGAAGTTAGGGCCAATGCCCACGCCCGGTGTAATGAAGGCTGGGAAACCGATCAAGGAACCCGATAACGCGTAATTATTGACGTGCAACAATCCCGTTAACAGGCCACCTAAGCCGCTGGCGGTGCTGGCGACCACGAACACCCGTTTATACTTCAAATTAACGCCGTAAAGTGCCGGCTCCGTTACCCCGCAAAACGCGGAGATGGCTGCCGCTAACGAGATTTCCTTGAGCGGCTTATTCTTCGACTTCAAGAACACGGCCAGCACCGCACCACCCTGAGCGACCATCGTGATCGATAGAATCGCATTCAGGTAGCTGTGCCCATTCGTCGCAATATCGTTGATGACGACGGGAATGATGCCCCAATGCAGGCCAAAGATAACCATCGTTTGATATAAGCCACCAATAACGAGCCCCGACAAGGCCGGACTAAAGTTGTAAATCGCTAAAATACCACTCGCGAGCCCCTTACTAATCATCGTAATCAGGGGACCAATCACCACTAGAACGATGACTGACAAGATCAACGCTTCAAGAATGGGCACAAAGACACTGCGCAGATAAAGGGGAATCACGCGCTTAAGCCCACGTTCCACAGATACACCGAGCCACGCGGCGACAATCATCGGAAAGACCGACGCCGCATACGACATCAGGTGGGTCGGAACCCCGAAGAACGTGATTTGGGCCGTCGTGGCGTGGCCTGCCGCGGTCATTAAGCTTGGGTAAATCAGAATCGCACCCACGATTGCTAGTACGATCGGGTCAGAACCCAACTTCTTAGCGGCAGTAAAGCCCAACACGACTGGAAGAAAATAGAAGGTCGCATCCGCGACGGCGTTCAGAACCATATAAGTCCCGCTCGTCACGGTCAACACGTGAAACCCAGTCAGGGCCGCCAAAATTCCCTTTAAAATCCCGGACCCAGCCAGAATGCCAATCACCAGAATCATGGCCGCAGTCATCACACCAATCACCTGACTCACGCCATGCCGCAGTCGCGGTAGCCAGCCGGTTGGCACGTCGGTTTCCGTCGGTGCACCAGCTGCCTGGGTCACCGTCGCGGTTGGTGTGCCAGCCGTCGCATCCGCAAATGCAGGCCCTAACTGAGCCATCACGGCATCGTAGACCTCATTAACCGCGGGTCCAATCACCACTTGGTATTGACCACCCGCCTTGGCAACGTCAATCACCCCATCGAGATTGGCAATCACGGCATCCTGCGCACGGTGCTCGTCTTTTAAGTAAAAACGCAAGCGCGTAATACAATGAATCACGCTGATAATGTTGCCCGGGCCGCCGACGTTCGTCACAATTGCCGTGGCGAGTACCGCATATTTTGACGTTGAGTTTGGTTTAGATTTGGCTTTGGATTTGGATCCAGATTCGGATTTGAATCCAGATTCGGATTCAGATTCAAATTCAGATTCAGATTCAGATTCTAGTTTCGCGTCTGATGCTGCCGTTGTCGATGGCACCGCTTGCGTTCCTGGTACCGTCGTGACGGCCAATACCGCGGTTGCCACGGCAGTTTTAGCAGTCACCATTTGGTCCGTCGCAGCGACGATTAAGTCATCCAACACGGTTTGGCCGTTCGTCACCACGACGATGACCGTCGCTAACTTCTGCGCTCGTTGTAGCGCCGCCAGATCCATCTCGGCTAGCACTTCACCCGCTTGGACCGTATCGCCGACCTGCACATGACAAACAAACGGCGCACCATTCAACTCGACCGTATCGATACCCATATGCACCAGCACTTCTAAGCCGCTCGCCGTCACGAGTCCAACTGCATGCTTAGTCGCAGCCACGACCGTCACCCGACCGCTGACTGGCGCAACGACGCGCCCGTCAGTTGGTTGAATCGCAAATCCCGGTCCCATCGTCGCAGTCGCAAAGACCGGGTCTTGCACGTCAGCCAAAGCTAGGACCCGCCCCGCAACCGGCGCCAAGAGTCGTCTTGTTGCTGCCTTCTTCATGATGATTATCCCCCCTCTTAAGATTGTGTCCCGACCTCACTGCTCATTATTGGGTTGACCACTCGCATTATTCACTAAAAGTCTATCATCACGTTTCGCCCCTTCACAACCACTTGGCACTATTGTCACCGATTCGTACGGTCGACTAATCATCAGCGGGGGCTCGGCGGGCTAATTCTCGCTAAAAAAACAAGCATTTCTCGAGTGAGAAATGCTTGTTTAAACGTGTCCGTTAGTTGTTTTGCCGTGTGCCAGCGAATGTACGCCCCAATCCAACCTCCAGAAATGAAATTAGAACTTGTCTATCGCTGCATATTTACACAGACTCGTATTTTTCCAGCGGTCCTCCGCTGGCCGCTTTTGACCTGAAAATCCGCACGTTTAAACCCTGCTTCATGGCAAGTTAACTTAAGCAGTTGCACCCAAGTGGCGTTTCTTAGGCGCTACTTTGACAGCATTGACGTCTTCGTCCTTGAACCCGAACATCCAAGTCAAGGCAAATGAGACGACGATGGTAGCTGCAGATGCAATCAAGAAGCCGTATAAGCTGAAGTCGAGGCCCTTGGGGTTAACGAAGGATGTGAACCCAATCAGTGAACCGGTAAATCCCCACATATTAACGTTCAGGAGGCCAGTTAAGAAACCACCGACTGCCGCACCAATGCTGGCAGTGATAAAGGCCCGACCGTATTTCAAGTTAATCCCGTACATGGCGGGTTCCGTAACACCGCAAAAGGCTGAGATGGTTGCGGGCCAGGCGAGTTCTTGAATATTGGCTAGTTTAGATTTCAATGCAATCGCTAGAACCGCGCCACCTTGGGCAACCATCGTCGCAGAAACGATCGCATTCAAGTAGCTGTGGCCGGTCGTCGCAATATCGTTCGCCACGATTGGAATAACGGCCCAGTGCAACCCAAAGATAACCAACACTTGGTAAAAACCACCGATAATGAGCCCAGAGATAGCGGGACTCAAGTTGTAGATCCAGACGATCAAGTTGGCTAAACCAGTCGATAATACCGTAATGATCGGGCCGAGGAATAATAGAATGGCCCCAGAAACAATCACAACTTCAAATAATGGCACAAAAATCATCCGTAAAACCGTTGGAATCACCCGTTTTAACCACGGTTCGAGCTTGCTTGCTAACCAAGCGCCCGCAATCATTGGGAAAATCGAATACGTGTACGACGCAATGTGAACGGGTAATCCGAAGAAGTCAGCATTGATGCCCATTCCTAGTAGCGTCCCGGTCGCTTTGCCGCTCGCCATGGTCACAATCGCAGGATACGTGAGCACCCCACCGATGATTCCCATGATAACAGGGTCGGCACCCAACTTTTTACCAGCCGTGAAGCCGACAAAAATTGGCAGGAAGTAGAAGACGGAATCGCCCATCGCATTAATAATCACATAAGTTGGCGCGGTCGTGCTGACAACTTTGAAGGTCGTCAGTAGCGCCAAGATTCCCTTTAAAATACCAGAAGCAGCCAACAGTCCAATCACCGGAATCATCGAACCAGTGATGACGCCAATCAGGCTGCTAAAGCCCCATTTGACCTTGCCCCAAGTCGTTGTTGGTCGATTAGCAGCGGCCGCCGTTTCAGCCACCGCCTGAGCAGTTGCCGAATCGTTGGAGAAGTGCGGCCCAATTTGCTTGATAACGGCATCGTAAACATCCGTGACCGCCGGACCAATGACGACTTGATACTGACCGCCTGCCTTGGCGACATCGATGACGCCTTTTAAGTTCCGAATCGCGTCATCGTTGGCTTTGCTCTCATCTTTCAGATAAAAACGGAGCCGCGTAATGCAGTGAATCAAACTATTGATATTGTCGACTCCTCCAACATTGGCGACGATGTCCGTCGCGAGTTGGTCATATTTGCCCGCCTTAGGTAGCCGATTCTGACGTTTGGCATTAAACGTATTCGCGTTCAAACGCCCGGTCGCCGTCACGTCACCGGCTGTTTTTTGTCCAGTCGTCACGTCCAATAATTCGAGTTTGTCACTGGAATTTGTAACGGCCAGAATGACCGTCGTCTGACGGTTAGCGGCGACGATGGCCTCCAGATTCATCGTCGCGATCACATCACCCGCTTGAACGTCATCACCCACGGCCACCTGAACGTCAAACGGCGCACCCTTTAAATCGACCGTATCAATGCCCAAGTGCACCAATACTTCCAGATGATCGTCCGGGGTCGTAAAGCCAATCGCATGCTTCGTCTCAGCGACCATCGTAACCTTACCACTGACTGGCGCCACCACTTGACCACTTGTTGGTTGCACGCCAAATCCTAAGCCCATCATTCCTGCTGAAAAGACCGGATCTTTGACGGTATCGAGCGTCATGACATCCCCACTGACTGGCGCTAATATTTTAACTGTTTGTTCCTTTGCCATACCCATTCCTCCATTCTTAACCTAACAACAATGCAACGGCTTGATACGGTTGCATCGTCAACTGCGACGTCATTTTGACATCGTCGTAATTTGACAATAAGACGCGTGCGCCCACCATTTCATCCGGCAACGTGACCGTGGTCGGTTGCTCGTAAAAATTCGTCAAAACGAGCAATTTCTGTTGGTGATACGTCCGCCAATAACCAAAGACTTGTGGATCATCTAACCGCCAAGATTGATAGCCGCCGTCTGCAATAATTGGCATCGTCTTGCGTAATTTAATGAGCTGTTGATAATAATTGAAGATTTCACCGTGCGCCAGTTCGTTGTTGACATTAATCGTCGCCTGATTGGTCGGGGCCAACCACGGCCGGCCAGTCGTAAAACCAGCCTGGGCGCTGTCATCCCACTGCATCGGTGTCCGTGAATTGTCGCGCGCCTTCGTCTTAACAATCGTAAAGGCATAGTGGTGACTATATCCGCTTCGAATCAGGGCCCGATACGCATTGAGCGCTTCAACGTCCACGTAATCCGCCATGTTATCGTAGTCCGGGTCGGTCATCCCTAATTCTTCACCCATGTAGATGAAGGGCGTCCCCCGCAGTAAATGAATGACGGTCGCCAACATTTCAGCTGATTTTTCACGATACTGGCCGACATTTCCAAATCGGTTCAGGGCCCGCGGTTGGTCATGATTGTTCCAGAAGAGCGCTTGCCAACCGCCACCAGCGGCCATGCCACTCGCCCAGCTATCTAATAATTGCTTCAACCGTGGAAAATCAAAGGCCATCCGTGACCATTTGCGGCCATCTACATAATCCGTCTTGAGATGGTGAAAGTTAAAGACCATCGATAATTCATGATTGGCCGGATTGGTATAGCCAACGCTATTTTCAACGGTCGTCGACGACATTTCACCAACCGTCACACTATCTGGGTCTTGACCGAAGCTCGCCGCGTTCAGTTCCTTGAGATAGTCATGAACGATTGGCGTATCAGTATACAACGTCTTACTTGGAACACCTTTCGGAGCGTCAACTAACTGTTCGGCCTTACCCGTGACGTTGATGACATCGAAGCGGAAACCCTGAACCCCCTTGTGCCGCCAAAAGTTGACGACATCGGCACATGCTTGGCGGACATCCGGGCTATGCCAATCCAGGTCTGCCTGGGTCGGATCATATAAGTGCAAGTAATATTTTCCAGTATCTCCAAAGGGCGCCCAGGCCGGCCCACCAAACTTCGATTCCCAATTAGTTGGGAGTTGGCCATCCGGCTTCGGCGGCCGTAAATAATAAAATTTTTGATAGTGTTCATCACCTGCCAAGGCCTTTTGGAACCACTCATGTGCAGTGGAGGTGTGATTGAGCACCATGTCGAGCATGACACCGATACCATTAGCTTTCAGCTTCGCGACGAGTTCTTCGAAATCAGTCATCGTCCCAAACATCGGGTCAATGTGATAGTAATCAGCGATGTCGTAACCGTTATCATTTTGGGGTGAGACAAAAAATGGATTGAACCAAATCATGTCGACATTCAGTTGCTTAAGATAGTCAATCTTCTGAATAACTCCCTGTAAATCCCCGATCCCGTCACCGTTGCTATCATAAAATGATTTCGGGTAAATCTGGTAAATCACTTGTTCTGATAATTTCATTCTGCAATCCTCTCATGCTAGGTTATTTCTTGGTCCGGCGAGCAAAATCCCGGAAACTGAACCGGTCGGCCCGATGACGGGATTCCGTGTACTGGAACGCCCGCGCATCCGTTAAGCTCGTCACACTGCTGACGATTGCCACATAGGCGCCCTTATTCAACGCTAAGTGCTCACGGTCTTCCTCAGTAGCCGGGGCCATCGTAATTTCCTTCGTCGCATACCCAATCGTCAATCCCAATTGGTCTTCAAAGTAGGCGTACAACGACTCCTCAGCCGCCCGTTTGGGAACGTCCGGAACGACTGACTTCAAAATATAATCCTTATCAATAATGGCTGGTTCCCCATTGATGACCCGCACGCGCTTGATCGCCGTGACGGGTGCTTCGGTCAATTCCGTGCCTAACGACGTAAAATCAGCTACCGGTAATAGGGCGTCCGGTTGATAATCGTAAACCACATTCTCCGTTTTAATGTGTAACTTCGCGGCTAATTCCTTATAACTGACGATTCCCGAAACCGGAAATTCATATTGGCGGTGCTCAATCACAATGGACCCTTTCCCCCGAATCTTCTGGATATAGCCATCGTCGGCCAAGGTCGCTAACGCTTTACGACCAGTCTCACGGGAGATGCCATATAATTCGCACAATTGATGTTCGCTAGGCAAATAACTGCCAATCGGATAAACTTCCGCGTCAATTTTCTGTAACAGATCTTGATACACTAACGCCGCTTTGTTCACGGCCAACACCTCGCTTTGTTATCGCTTTCATTTAAGAATATAATCTTATTTAGACAAGTTGTCAACAATTTGAATTATTAGGCCTTAAATCAGCTGTTCATCAACGTTATATAATTATATCGGAATTTTACAGACGTCTAGACATGAGGCTTATGCTCGAATTTTCAATTTCAAGGTACTGCATCATGTATCCAAAATAAAAATCAGTAGCTATAACATGGGTTTAATAACTACTGATTTTTTCACTGTTTAAAGTTAACGTTATAATTCACTTATCCCATTTTGTTGACTGCCATTGTGAGTATGGCACATAAATAAGCTTTTGATTTTTTTGGATATGCATACGACGCTTATACATTGAATATTGAAAACGCGTTCTAGCAGGCGAACTATCCCACAAGAATTGTTCGAAAGGTAATTTACGCACATAAACGACTTTCGCATGACGAGCCAATTGTGTTTTTATCACCGCTACTCTAGCATGATTAACATGGCCGTTCATCCCCATAGTTACCAACATAAAGGCCATCGAGACTACCCCAAAGATTTCAAAGACATTCGAAATTTCCGACTGATCATTTGACACAACCACATTAATGACATCAATAGCTGCTAGTATTATAAACGCAACGGTATTAAATGCACATCGTGGACCATATGGTGTAATTGCAACAAATGGTGCCGACAATAATAATGCCGAAACGATATAAAAACATAATCGTAACTTCAATTCTTTTTCTTGGATAAAAGCAAAAATCGTGACCACCAGCACTGCAATATAGAAAACACTACCAACGGCTAAATATTCATTAACAACCGTCATATTAAAATTGTTAGTCGGAAAAAGATTACGAATGAACGCGGCGAACACAGAGTACCCTAGCAAGTAAGAACTCAAGATACCTTTGAGCAGACGATTACCACGTGTGTCTCGATACATTAGAATGATTATTCCCATACTCAATACAAGTAACAGCAATCCGTTTTGTTGAAAAACATACTTGGCCATTTGGTTCGTGTACATCGTAATGGCTTGAGAAAACAATCCATTATGTGCTGTATGTCGCAGCGTATC
This sequence comes from Lactiplantibacillus sp. 7.2.4, assembly GCF_018991185.1. Lineage (NCBI taxonomy): Bacteria > Bacillati > Bacillota > Bacilli > Lactobacillales > Lactobacillaceae > Lactiplantibacillus > Lactiplantibacillus sp. 7.2.4. The sequence goes on along the minus strand of NZ_JAGYGS010000021.1, from coordinate 14,865 downwards.
ATGGCCTGTAAAAACACGAACATACGATGGATTCAAAAACATGATTAAACCACCGACAACAATGCCACTAAAATATGCAACATTTAGTCGAAGCTGTCGGCGTGATTTACGCAAATATAAGAATGCCATTAGCGATAAACATAACAAATAAAAAGTAACATGTTCAATAATTAACGCAGAGGCTACGCCTAGAACGAACATCCCAATGTAATTAATTGCTTTAACTTTTAACGAAATCGGATGATACGTAGCAATCCAGTGACAATAAACAAATATGACAAGTGCGCCCAAAATATAATTGATAAATCCGGCGAACCATCCGAATGATTGAGCATAGACTGAAGTTGAAATTGTCGTAAATAATCCAGTTGCTAGCAAATAATGCCAGGGTTTAGCTTTGTCTTTGCCAACAGCAATGTTTACGACAAAATAAACCAGTAGCGTATTTATAACTGTAAATAAAATCACTCTTATTAGAGTGCTACGTGAAATTATAATTTCAAGTGTATTACTCAATATTCGGCCATTATATCCGACATATCCATTGGCTAAACGATTGAGACCAATTTGTGACCCCCATGTCCAATCATCGCCAGTCAGTGGTGTCACAAATCCTAAAATAGCCCAAAAAATACCAATTCCAAATAAAATGATGTGGGTCGTATTAATCTGACTTTTCCTTTTTTGTTCCAAAATTTTCAAGTTCCCCCTTGTTACATTAAACCTAGCTACGGCACAGGTTAGAATGTGTCATTATCAATCATTATCAATAATACAGTATAGATATCTCAATTAAAAGCGAGTCATCATAATACTTATCCAATTAGAAGAATAGTTAAACAGTATAGATTAAATCAAATTGAGAAAAGATTTCCTCATGAAGTGTGCGTCTTCTATACCAGATCAGCCATTATAAATAACGCTGAACACTAACTTAATTAACCACCAAATGCATCTCATCTACCTTATGCAATGTTTTAATTCTTCGAGTATCCGGGCATCGGTGCGCCTTGTACTTTGACTTACCACAATATCCGACTTTGTGCGACGAAAAAAGCACGACCGGCCTAGCCAGTCATGCTTCATACTTACCTAATTAATGATTTAATTCGAATGCTTGATTATGAGTGGCGTCTACACTAGCAGCATCACTAGCCGCTTGTTCTTCGGCCATCAAACGAGCCCGTTCATGCTTGTTGTACCAAGGTGAGACCGTGAAGGCTAAGATATCGTTGATCAAATAAATTGAGCTGTTGATAAACATCGCCAACGTTGCGGAACCTTGACGGAACGAAATGAACCAGAGTACCATCTGAGCTAGCCCAGAAGCAATCCACCAGAAGTACTGGTTGTTGTAACGGAGGAAGCAGATGACCCCTGCCGTCAAACAAATGGCGAAACTAATGGCATCGACCCACGGCCGCGGATCATCAGTCAACGCACCAATGAGGTAACCAGAGATGGCGTAAACGACGAGGGTTGCAACAATTGCGACGACCCAAGTCTTACCGGTGAATTTCCGAATCTTGGACACCATGTTCACGTTCCAGTTAGCACTCAGTAACACTGGGATATCGAGCGTTACAACGTAGGCTAATTGTTCGCCGATACTTAAGTAGTTTTTGGCTGAAAAACCAACCACGATGAAACAAGCTGCTGAAATAACACCCAATAATCCATTGACTGATTTGGCGGCGTTAATGGCTAACACGCAAAGAACACCCAAAGTTGTCCCAATAAATGTTAGAATAGACAATGCTGTGATTGGGGCACTGACCAAAGTCATCACTTGACACCCTAAGCTAAAATAGAATAAGTAGTAGTTCTGTTGTGGCCAACCCTTCAGTTGGTGTGATAAGAATTTAAAATAATTACTCAAAATCATGCTCCTCTTTCCGTTCATCATATGCGGTTGTAGGTGTCTAGTTGGCCAACCAGTCACGTCACACTACTACATGTAGTGTTTCCGTTCGAAACAACACAATATATTGTATCATTATCTCAGCCGATGAAAAGAGAAAAATTCCATTTTTATATTAGATTGTTCGCAACCAATCCGCTTCCGTCCCGCCAATTTGGCTTTTTTGGCGTGGCGATTTTTTTCGTTTTTTTTAGCGTTAAGTTACTGGAAACGCTATCATTAGCAAGTGCAGACAATGGCTTTTGTCGGACCACCTCGCTTGCAGTATACTGGAGGAGAACAATCTTTTAGCTTTACAATATAATTAATTTTTTGGAGGAACCTCATGATTACGCTTAAATCAGATCGTGAAATCCAAGGGATGCAAGCTGCCGGTGACATTATGGTGGGCTTGTTCCACGCCCTTGAAGATTACATCAAACCAGGTATCACGACTTGGGATGTCGATCACTTTGCTTACGAATACATCACCGCGCACGATGCGACCCCTGGTGAACTTAACTTTGAAGGCTACAAATACTCAACTTGTGTCAGCGTCAACGACATGATTTGCCATGGCTGCCCAAGTAAGGACATCTTAGTTAAGGACGGTGACTTATTAAAGGTCGATACGGTCATTAACTACCACGGTTACCTCAGTGACTCTTGCCACGCCTTCGTTGCCGGGACTCCTGCACCAGAAGTTAAGAAATTAATGGAAGTGACCCACAAAGCGCTATACCTGGGCATCGACCAAGCCGTTGTTGGCAACCGTATCGGTGATATTGGTTGGGCAATTCAAAACTACGCTGAAAACGAAATGGGTTACGGTGTCGTTCGCGAATACATCGGCCACGGCATTGGACCGACGATGCACGAAAAGCCCGACGTTCCTCACTATGGCGAAGCAGGTCACGGTACCCGCTTGAAAGCCGGCATGACCATAACGATCGAACCCATGGTCAACATTGGCGACTGGCGCTCCGGCGAAACTGCTGATGATGGCTGGACCGTTCGGACGTTAGACGGCAGCTTGAGTTGCCAATACGAACACACCTTGGTTGTCACGGATGACGGTCCTAAGATCTTATCTTCATTCGATAACGACTTCGACGCTAAGTATTTATGGCATAAATAATCATCACTTTATTAGATAGTAACCAACCGCTTGAACAAGCCGACCTTGAACTTGTTCAGGCGGTTTTTGTCTAGATTTACGCATTGTCCTAAGTAATTTGGCATGAATCATGATTAAATCATGCCAATCGTTTGGCTTACTGTTCGTCAGCCGATGCGCGTCCCATTCCGACTTCCGGGGCCGGCTGACAATTGCTGGAACGTAAGCCGACATCGATTTGAACTCACGCAGAAACCCACTGCGCAATTTCAAATACGAGTCTTATTCTAAGCCGGAAGCAACCCACTTCCAGCTAAGAATAATTTGGTTACTGAGCATTGTCAGCCAGCCCCTCCAGTCGGGAAGCCGCTCGAATGGCAGATGAACGGCCACCTATCTGGGTATAATTGACCACTGAATATTAGGTGACTGGTCCTTCGGGCAAACTTTTAGTTGGTATCGATAATGACTTATCGTATTTATTTACTGAAAAGATTTCTGAATGCTATTTGCTCATCTCAACACCACGAATTCAATGGCAATTAGTCTTGAAATGAATCGATGAAATTGCCGTCGCTTAGAATTCAAGGCTTTGTTATCTCGAACGACTTGGGAAAATTCTGACAAGTTAAGCGAATCCGCGATTTAAAAAAGTTAAAACACGAGTATGGAAGTTTAGCTGTCATTAGGAACCAGCAACTAATCCAACAAAAAGTTGAGTCCGCACATGTCTGCCTTTCGAATACCATCCCAGGCTGGAAGGCGTTTCTGACAATGCTCAGCGATGAAATTCCACTTAGCAAGCGTCTTTGGCTTGGTTAGTGGAAGACCAGTATTTAAGACGCGAGTTTCGGCTTAAATCTGTGTCCATCGCGTTCCAGCGTTGTCAGAAATGCCTGGAAGCCGGAATAAGACGCAGCTATCACAGAAAGTTTACGCTAGCTCGCACCGTTTCCAGCGGTCCTTAGCTGGCAGCTCTTGAACTTAGAAAATAACATGACTTAATCATCTTTAGTGCTCAAAATAACCGGCACAATGCGTTAAATTATTTTCAATTGCTGACCACTTTTCAAGCGAGTTGTGGCAAGGATTATCGCTGATAACGCGATTAAACATTACGTCAACCAGGCTCAACTTAAACTTGACAGCCACAAATTCAACTTGTATAGTTATCACCAACCAAACCAGAGGAGGATCAGACATGACTCAATTAACTAGCAATGCTTTGAATAACTGTTGTTGCCGAACCGCGCGCTTATTGCGATGTTCGGCCTGTTAAGCATTGACTTTTTGAGGAGTGTCATCCTAAAAATCAATGTCCAGCACGGCTGGATATTGAACTGGGCGCGACGAATTCATTCGAATTCTCGCGCCCTTTTTGTCGTTTTTGGCACCCCCGCCAACAAACCTACTGGGAGGAATTTTCATGCTCGTACACCATATCCAAGAACTAATCGGTCACACCCCATTAATCGAACTACCCATCGCCGTTCCTAACGACAGCCATATTTATGCCAAACTCGAGATGTTCAACCCGGGCGGCAGCATCAAAGATCGGCTGGGCGATTACTTGATTCAAGATGGCTTGCAAAGTGGCAAAATCAACGCCACGACCACCATCATTGAGCCCACAGCTGGCAATACCGGAATTGGGTTAGCTCTAGCTGCTCAACATCACCAGCTCAAAACAATTCTAGTCGTTCCGGAAAAATTCAGTATGGAAAAACAGGTTTTGATGCAAGCACTCGGCGCTGAAATCGTACACACACCTAGTGAACAAGGGATTCAAGGTGCCATCAAGAAAGCAACTGAACTGGCTGTCAGCATTCCAAATAGTTACGTCCCGATGCAATTCAAGAATCCTGCTAATCCCGCGGCCTACTACCACAGTCTGGCGCCGGAGATTCTCGCTGATATGCCGCACTCGGTCACTGCCTTTGTCGCTGGTGCCGGTAGTGGTGGCACGTTCGCTGGCGTCGCGGCCTATCTTCAGGCACACGACGCTGCGACTCAGGCCGTGGTTGTTGAACCAGAGGGCTCGATCCTAAATGGTGGCCCCGCGCATGCTCACCGGACTGAAGGAATCGGCGTCGAATTCATCCCGCCATTCTTCGAGCAAGTCCGAATCGACCAGACGTTGACCATCGCGGACGACGATGCCTTTGCGGCCGTTCGCCAGTTAGCCCGCAAACACGGCTTATTCGTCGGTAGCTCGAGTGGTGCGGCGCTGGTTGCGAGCCTGAAATTAGCTGAAACTTTGCCACACAACAGCCATATCGTCACTATTTTCCCAGACAGCAGCGAACGCTATCTCAGTCAAAAAATTTATTCGAAATGAGGCCTTTTAAAATGAAATTTGAAACGCAATTAATCCATGGTGGTATCAGTGAAGACGCAACGACCGGCGCGACCTCCGTGCCAATCTACATGGCGTCGACCTTCCGTCAAACTAAGATTGGTCAAAATCAATACGAATACTCCCGGACGGGTAATCCGACCCGAGCAGCCGTCGAAGCACTGATTGCGACCCTGGAACACGGCACTGCCGGCTTCGCGTTTGCATCCGGTTCAGCGGCCATCAACACGGTCTTCTCCCTGTTTTCCGCTGGCGACCACATTATTGTGGGCAATGATGTCTACGGTGGGACTTTCCGGCTGATTGATGCCGTCTTAAAGCACTTCGGCATGACATTTACCGCCGTCGACACCCGCGATTTAGCCGCAGTATCAGCTGCGATCACCCCGGATACCAAAGCGATTTATTTAGAAACACCGACTAATCCGCTGCTACACATCACGGACATTGCCGCCATCGCGACGCTTGCGCACCAGCACGGGTTACTCAGCATCATCGACAACACCTTTGCTTCGCCATACGTGCAAAAGCCCCTTGATTTAGGCGTCGACATCGTCTTGCACAGCGCATCCAAATATCTTGGCGGCCATAGCGATGTCATCGGCGGACTGGTAGTCACAAAGGACGCGGCATTGGGTGATAAGATCGGCTACCTCCAAAACGCCATCGGCAGTATCCTCGCGCCCCAAGAAAGTTGGTTACTCCAACGCGGGATGAAGACCTTGGCCTTACGCATGCAGGCACACCTGGCCAACGCCGAAAAAATCTTCGCGGCACTCAAAGCAAATCCCGCCGTGGCGAAGATTTACTACCCAGGCGACCCAGACAATCCAGATTATGAAATCGCGAAGAAACAAATGAATGGGTTTGGCGCCATGATTTCATTTGAACTCCAGCCCGGGATGAACCCTCAGACATTCGTGGAGCATCTGCAAGTGATCACCTTAGCTGAAAGTCTTGGCGTCCTTGAAAGTTTGATTGAGATTCCGGCCCTCATGACTCACGGCGCAATTCCACGTCCAATTCGGCTACAAAATGGCATTCAAGACGAACTCATTCGGTTGTCCGTGGGCGTCGAAGCCATCGATGATTTATTAGCTGATTTAGACCGTGGATTTGCCAGCGTCGAAGCGGGGTAATGCGATGTGGCAGACAGCACGTGCAATTCTAAAACGCGACCCCGCGGCCACTAATCTCCGCACGGTCCTACTCACCTATCCCGGCTTACACGCGCTCGCTTGGCATCGCCTAGCCCACTACTGCGAGCGGCACCATTGGTCGTTACTGGCTGCTCTCATTAGCCAACACGCGGCGCATCGGACGGGTATTTTGATTCATCCGGCTGCTCAGATTGGCCAGCGCGTCTTCATTGATCACGGCATCGGCACCGTCATCGGGGCAACAGCCGTCATCGAAGACGATGTCACCCTACTGCACGGCGTGACGCTCGGGGCACGCCAAGCTGGGCAAACTGGGCAGCGTCATCCGCATATTGGGGCCGGTGCCTTCATCGGTGCCAACGCTCAAATCTTAGGTCCAATCTCGATTGGCGCCCACAGTAAGGTCGGTGCTGGCGCCATCGTCTTGACCAACGTCCCAGCTTACGCCACCGCAGTCGGTAATCCCGCTAGAATCATCAATGCACAACTCCACGCTTATCATCAGGCCGTCCAGTGACAGCTAATTTTAGGGACTGACGAATTAGAACTGACGAATTAGAACTGACGAATTAGAACTGACGAATTAGAACTGACGAAAAGGCGATTCAGCCTATCCTGAATCGCCTTTTTGCGTACAATCTTCACGATACAAAACTACTCACCTGAGTCTCAGTACAGATCCGTCCGACAGCCCAATCTGAGGTTAACCTGTCAGTCACTGGTCCGTGACGCTAACCGTGCAGCTGACAAGGCTCAACAGACCCGCAATACCCGTGCCGACCTGAATCTGGCATCCAGCAAACCGCTATGGTCTCGTAGCGCAGCGAATCAAATCAGCCGCAGTTATCTGAATCAGCAACTTCCCTAGTCAGTAGCGACAAACGCAAATTTCGACCAAGGGCCAACAGCGTCTAACAGAACGAGTTGGTCTGGTGCAATCGTTGCGACTAAGTTCTTGCGCTGATCTTGATGGGGTTGTAACACGATTTGAAGTTCATTTTGATACTTGCCAAATTGGTCGTTTCCGATGACGACATCACCGCGTTGAAACGTGTGCCGGTCCTCATTGACTGGATTGGCGTCATGATACCGTTTGCGGACCGCTGTCGACCGAATGGTTAGGTCATTAATATCCCCGCGCCGTTCATGCAAGTTATCCAGTAAAATCTGCCGTTCCACCGGATGGCTCGCCGCGGTAGGTGTCACCGTAAACGTCAAGTGGTAGCGGTTCAGTCGTCCCAACTGTTGCAAGTCCGTCTGTGAAGCGTAGGCGTTCCCAATAATGGCACTGTCGATCAGTCCGGTCGAAAATAGATGCTGGACCTGAACTGCGAGTGGCCAATCACGATGCATTTCTAAGGTCGGTAAACCGTCATTGATGTCCCACGGTCCGATGGTCGCTCCCGGTGCCGTAACGAAGGCTGCTGTCTCAATGCCCGCACGTTTGAACCGCTGAGAACACGCAATGAAGAAATCAAGGGGCAGACCAGTTCCGCGCTGCGGATAAAAGTTATGGCAACCATAAAGAAACGGCTGATTCGCACCGTACGTCAAAATATTAGGTAAGTACTCGACGTCGTTACTCATGTTCAGCTCCAAATCGAGTCCTGGTGGGTTGTAAGACATCCAGGCTTCTTCATGCCCATCAAAGCCCGCATCTAGTCGCAGCGCGTCCGCTCCCAGTGACGCAAAATAACTCAAATCCTGATACGATACGCCTAGCTGGTCAAAGATATTGGGCGCGACATCGAGCGTCGTCTTGAAGCCGAGCTGGTGCGCGTGCTGAATCAGCCGTTGATATTTCTCCGTAACGCGCGCTTTACCGTCCTGTACTTCCAGCATACTGACGAACAAACGTGTAAAACCAGCCTGTGCGGCAATGTCTAAGTAAGCGCAATCCTGCTCAAAATCACTGTGGTCTGGATATAGCGAAATTCCTAAAGTCCGTTTCGTCATTCACGTTTCCCCCGTTCTAGTGCCTCAAAGGCTTGCAAGTAGCGATTCGCAATCACAGTAGCCAAGTAAATCGTCGTGACGACCGTTATCATCACTGGTAGGTGCCACCAAGCGACTAGGCCAATCACGACCAGTAGACTCGCTAATGCCCGCCAGACAATGTGCCGGTGTCGCAAGTAACCTGGAATCAACCCCCGATTGACCAGCCATTCGCTAACAATCAGTGGCACAGCTAACATCAATAATCCCAACACGTGCATGAACCCCCTATTCTTTGCTCAATTGCTGTTTTTCAAACACTTTGAAGAATGGATAGTAGATGATCAGGTCAATCACAAAATTGACACAGGATAAAATCAGCGCCGGCACGCTCCAGTTAGTACTGACAAACGCACCAAGCGGTCCCGGAACGGTAAATGGCAGCCGCGCCATCATCATCGGCACCACGCCGGTAATGGTTAGGACGTAGCTCAACGTACCCGTGATGAGTGGACCAACAATAAAAGGAATCCCTAAGATCGGGTTCATCACGATTGGCGCCCCAAACACAATCGGTTCGTTAATATTGAACAGACCGGGCAACAGGGATAGTTTGCCCAAGTCGCGCAGATAGGTCGATTTGGAGAAGATGAACAACACCACCAAGGCCAAAGTTCCCCCGGCACCACCAATCCAAATAAACCACTGTAAAAATTGCTCAGTAAAAATCGTGGATAAGTTGTGCGCACTCGTCCCGCTCGTAAATTCACTCATATTTTGGGCAATCGACATTTCCCAAAACGGCCGAATGACCGGGTCCATGATTGCCGCCCCGTGAATCCCAAGGGTCCAAAAACCGGTAATCAGGAAAATCGTCAGTAAGCCACCAAATAAGCTATTACCGACTAAGACCCCTTTTAAAGGCATCAATAGTGAACTTAAGAATGAAGAAATATTGAAATCAAAGACATAGCGAATGACCCAAAACAGTATCAAAATCACCGCAGCGGGCACCAACGCGACGAACGAATTCGAAACTTCTGGCGGAACACCTTCTGGCATTTTGATCGTAATATTGCGGTTTTTCAAATAGCGAAAGATTTCGACGGTCAATAGGCCGGTAATAATTGACCCAAAGAGGGACGACGCGCTCAGGTTCGCAATATTGATATAGCGACCAGTATTGATGACATCACTCACATTTTTGGTCACGTGCACCGGAACCGCTGTCGACACGAGGAAGGCGAGAATCGCCAGAATTCCGTTAGTTAACTTATCTAACTGATAACTTTCAGCTAGTGACGACGCAATCCCAAACGTTGCGTATAGTGCTAAAATCCCGACCGTATAGCGAAATGGCACGTCGAGAATTTCTGCATAGGGTGCTAAAAAATTAGCCACTGCTTCAATCGGCATGTTGTTTAAAATGGTGAAGAACGACCCGACGATCGTTAGCGGTAGCGTGGAAATAATTCCTTTCCGAATCGCTGTCATATGGCGCTGAGTCCCCACCTTATTCGCCACTGGCAGGACTTTGGCATTCAGTAAATTGATAAAGTTATCCATATCGTTCCTATTAGCCAACTATGGTGAACGCAAAATGTGTCACGCTATTTTGCGTCAAGAAAGATTGCATCCTTTCTTTCAATCATTTATACCCATCAAGTTGATTGACGAAACCACTACAACGGTCCTCACCGTGACACGGATTGACCCCCTTCAATCCGCCACCATATCACTTTCTTATGGATTGTCTGGCATCCGCCCCGGCAACGTTGCGACCACGACATTGCAGAATTTACAGGACCTCCTTTTGTCACACATCATATCATGTGACCGTTACCGCGTAAAAGATAGTGAAGCCTAAATTGTACACCAGTCTGATGGGTCGCTAAATCGGCCAAAGATCCGGCAATCAGTCGCTTCTGCCATCATTGATGACGCCCCAAAAAAGCTCCCGATAATCAGTGATCGATTATCGGGAGCCTAATATTAGTCATTTTCTGCAATTAGCAGTGACCGTCTTTTAATGTTAAATCCGGCTTTAACTAGTCCACGAACTTAGCAGCAAATTCGCTAAATTGCTTCCCGGCACCAGCTAAGAACTTTTGAGTGCCTTCATTCGTGATTTGGCCGTTTTCATCCGCCAACTTGTCGGTGTTACCAATGTATAATTCTGGTTGTTGCATCGTTGGCATGTCTAAGAAGACTAAGGATTGACGCAAAACATGGTGTGCCAAAACGCCGGAGATGCCGGAGATTGATTGTGAAGCAACCAAGGCTGGCTTGCCACCCCAAACACTTTGACCCCATGGACGTGACGCAACATCCAACGCATTCTTCAATGCTGCGGGGATGCTACGGTTGTGTTCTGGTGTGACAAAGATGAAGGCGTCTTGAGCAGCCACGGCTTCACGGAATTCCGTGTATTCTGCAGGTGAATCTGCATCGTAGTCTTGGTTGTACAGTGGTAACTTAGCGATGTTGAGATAAGTTACTTCTGCATCAGCTGGTAAGCCAGCAACGATTGCATCCGCAACCCCTTTAGAATAAGAATTTTTACGAATAGAACCTACGATTACACCATATTTAGTCATTATCAAACAATCCTTTCAAAATTAATTTTTTCATTTCACTTACTAATAGTAAGTATATCAAGTTGATTCAAAAGTGCAACCTTTTTCACCCATTAATTTTAACAGTCAGACCCATCATTCGTCATAAATGTTGATATATCAATGTTTATCAGCATTAAAAAAAGCGACTCACAACGGTCTGACCCGGTGAGTCGCACTAATCAACATGTCTGGCGTTATCCTTCTAAGAAATCTTGATAGTCATTATCGACCTGCGTCACGTACGCGGCCGCCCATTTCGCCATGGCTTCATCAAATTTCGTCGAGTGACCAACGTAGCCGCGAATCATGGCTGCCGTCGGGCTTTGGGCATGGGCTTTCGCCAGAATCATGGCACAAGTGTTGGCATAGGCCTGGAATTGGCCCCAATCCAACGTTGGAATGTCGATCGACTCCTTCATGTCCCGGAACTGACGCACATAGAAGCTCTTGTCTCCCACTTGGAAATAACCTAAGAACGCATCCGACGTCGCTTGCAAAATCCGCTGGGAGCTCACGATCCGTTGTCCTTCCGTCAATTCCATCGCCGCCGTCAATGCTGGCCGTGACCGACTACCGACTTGCCGCGTGGGCAGCGCTTCCTTGATTTGAAGGACCAGATGGCTACCGTCCGTACTCGTCAATAAGACTAAGTAGCATAAGGAACCGAAGCTACCGACCCCGACACTATGCCGAATAATGTCCGTCACTTCGTATTGTGAGAGCAACAAGGCGACATCCGTTCGCACATTCAATAAATAATCCTGAATCCCCACTTTCAAATCATGGGTCGTCTGACGATCAACGTGGACCGAGCGCGGCGCATTCTCCTTAAATTGGCGTTCACCGCGGCTATTGGTCACGGTAAACTTCCGAACGACTTGCTCAGAATTCCGTTTTTGAGCCTTTTTGACCAGCCCCGCAATCAAGTCAGCGGTATCTTCTGGTGCCCCACCAAAATTCAGGACGGCTTGCACTTCATTGTCGCGATAAAAGCGGTCGAGCGTCGTCTGGTCAAACATCCGTTGAAGTGCGTCTCGGTAACTCGCACTTGCGGCTTGAACCAGCTTTTCAACTTTTTTGGGTTTAAAATTGGAATCGCGAGCCGCAAGAAAAATGCTCACGAGTAAGCGCCGTAAATCCCATTCCCAGGGATGGACGCCAGCTTCATCGAAGTCATTCAGGTCAAAGACCAAGCGGCGTTCCGGTGAGGCATAGAAGCCAAAATTACCGAGATGGGCATCGCCACAAACGACGGCCGGAATCTCGGTCGACGCCTGGTAGTCCAAGTCATAATCCATTAATTCCACGGACCCCCGAAAAAAGGCAAAGGCCGACGCTGACATGCGTTCACGCCGTAATGGCAGCAGTTCAGGAACTAGCATCTCACGCACGTGGCGGAGGTAGTCACCGGCGTTCCGTTTTACTGGGGTGAAAACACCTAATTGTTCAAATGACGTGACTTGGCGCCGGGCCTTCCCAAGCGCAATCAATTCGGCGACCGTGTGATGTTGCCGAATATGTGTTAAATCAAGTGGTGGCATGGTATCAAATCCTTTTAAAATTGTTTTAATTGTAAGTCGTCATTCGCCGTCGCAATATGTTATTATTGCGGTGGTCGCGTCCTAATTATTAAACAGCTTATCTTAATTTACAAGCGATTTTCATGATAAAACGATGATTCTAGTTGACGTGTTCCCTAAAGTCACCTACAATTTAAAGTATAAATGATACCGCTTTCAAAAAGCGAGGAGGTCACGTATTATGGCAAATTCTGAAAAAACACTAGTCCTAGTTAAACCCGATGGTGTCAGTGAAGGACACATCGGTGAGGTCATCACTCGGTTAGAACGTAAAGGTTATCAAATTGCCGCCTTGAAGGTGATTAAAGCGACTGCTGAACAGCTCCAACAACATTACAGCGAAAAAGTCGGCAAACCATACTTTAAGGAAATCGAGACCTATATGATGGAAGGCCCAATGGTAGCCATTATTGTGAGTGGCTCCGGCGTCGTTAAAGCTGTCCACCGGCTTGCTGGGAGCACCCGGCCAGCTGAAGCGCAACCCGGCACCATTCGGGGTGACTACGCTCATGAATATCCAGATGGTATCTTGAGAAACATCATTCATACCTCAGATAGTCGTGAAAACGCCCATCACGAAATCGCCATTTGGTTCCCTGAACTGGCGGTTAAGGCGCGTAAAGCTGAAGCCAAAGTGAAGGCTTAACTCACGCACCAATCAAGTTAGACTGATAAGATCAAAACCCGCGTCCAGCACCACTCGGACGCGGGTTTTCTGTTTGCTGATGGCGACCAACTGCCGCTACGTTAGTAAAGCTTCCGAAGCTAACCGGTAAAGTAACCCAACTAACCGCCCCAATCCGTCGAAATCTTCGCACTAATTGTTCGTACTGGTTATGATTAAACCAATCAACTAATTGGTTTGGGGGAATCATTATGAATTTAGTCGTTGGACCATACGTAAGGCGGCCACGTGCCACCAAGACAGCCACTATCAATACGAGTAAGTTTTCGATGTTCAACTCACTACGGCGCATCGACGAATGTCTGGCACTCATCAAACGAACCGGTACACCGGGCCTGACTGATTCCACTGCGACACTCGGATTGAATCTGACCCATTTGATGGGCTTAAATGTCATCGTGACTAGCAATCATCGGAGCTTCACAATTATTGTCCAGGGCCGGCAGAATACCTTTACCTTGACTGGCTGCATCATCGAAGACACCTTCCACAACATGGCACACCCGCTGCGGACGGATTACCTTATTTCATTGAACCGGCAACTCATCACTAATAGCGATGACTTGATTGAGCAATTGTATGACCACTATTAATCAGCACCACCTCATCAATTAGGGACAAGCAACCGCCGCTCAGATCTTTCTGAGTCCGGCATGGCTTGTCCCTATTTTTGTGTGTAGCACTTTCAGAGTGCGAGGTTCAGACGGGTTGGGATTGAGGATTAGCCTAGCTAGAACGTTAAGCGGTGACTTTCTGCTTGGCGTTCTGGCGTAGCTAACCGGAAGTCCCAGTCTGACCGAACACGTTTCGGCAATACCACATCGGACGTGGAATATTAATATTTGAGAGGCGGACTGTCTACTTGACACTAAAGACGATTGAGGCATGCCAGTTTGGATTGTTATTCGTCAGCCGGTGCTCTCCTTATTCCGCCTTCCGGGGCCGGCTGACAACGCTGGAACAGGGCGGACATCGATTTGAACTCACGCAGAAGTTCGCTGCGTAATTTCAAATACGAGTCTTCTTCTAGCCCGGGAACCCCACCCGGACAAGAAGAACTTCGCCCTTGAGCATTGTCAGCCAGCCCCTCCAGTCGGGAAGCCGTTCGAATGGCGGATGAACGGCCACCTATCTGGGTACAATTGGACATTGAATTTTGAAAGACTGATCTTTCAGGCAAAGGCCTAATCAGTATCGATAATAATTTATGGTATTTAAATGCTAGGAAGATTATTCATCAACTTCAATAGCAACTAATCTTGAACCCAGTCAATAGAATTGCCTTTCGTTTAACGTGCAGCCTTTGCTATTTTAGGTGATTAGACAAAATCCATATAACGTTTCGGCAACGCTGCTGTTTCACCAACACAAGTCTGCCAACATGCAACTAGTGGGACAAGTTTTACAGTTAGATGTCAAATAGCTGTTTACTTAAGTGTCAACGACCAGCTCCTCAAAGGTTGGGTCCGCACATGTCCGCCTTTCGAATACCATCTCCGGCTGGAAGGCGTTTT